>JAUWFP010000059.1 GCA_030606845.1 Anaerolineales bacterium
AGCTCGATGCCAGAGTGTATAACAGTGAAAGTGATTATCAGCAAATACGGAAAATGGGCTAAAAAAGATGCCTGGGAGCCGGCTTAGAGTCGGCTCCCAGTGCTTACCCCCTCCTATCCCCCTGTTGAGAGAGGTTCAATCAGCCCAGCGAACGGCAGCAATCTGTGGTGGAATTTGAAACCTATCTGCGAAACCTCGTTTTTTACCACCGTTCACTCGATATGCATCGAGCAAGGCTTCTGGAATAAGGAGATGGCGGGCGAAATACTCTGCTGATTCACGCAAGTTTGGCAGAAGGAGATCAGGTAGCCCTAACGCACGACCGTGTTTGCTGGTGATCAATGCACTCAGCATTTCACGTGCTAGAGCAAATCGCCTTTCGTCCTGTTCCAGGTCGATCCGTACGAAGATACTGCCGCGCCTGCTCGGCGGGCGGGCGAATGTCGCATCCCACATGTTGGAATACATATCCACGACGCCGAAGTCCGCATCGTAGATGGGAGGTGGCTGCTTCAGCATGTCCTCCACCTGGACAGGTGGCTCAGACACGCTGAAATAGTCCAGCAACCCTTTTGCGAGGTTGCGCAAGAACCATTCGCGCTCTTCTCGAGAGAATGGAATCACGCTACATGCTCTCTATCGGACTTATCTTCATCGCCAAACAGGCCTTCGACCGGGGAGGGCAGCTCGATGCTGCGTACCGGTACTTCCGCGGCTGTCACCACACGGTAAGCCAGAAGCGTGAACTCAGCGAAGGAGTTCGCTTCAAGGCCGCCCAGGTGCTTTCGCACTTCGGGCGCAAATTCAAAATCGGCGATGACGTCGTCGATTTGACCTGCGGCGTGTGATTTGACGATATTCGGGTCGATGATCGATCGTGCTACTAGCTGATTTAGTGCCTGCATACTCATGTTGATCTCCTTCTGAATGTGTCTTTCTGATTTTTTCCCATATTAATTAAAAAGCAGGAGGCCCAGAGCCTCGCTGCCTGGTTAAGAAAGTCTAACGATTCGTCTGTTAGACGTAATTATCTATGAAAGTAAATGATGGAGAGCTAGATTAGCCTCCGCCACCTGTCATTGGGCAACGAGCCATGATAGTGGTGACCTCCTTCTAAGATTTGTAATCCCTCAGGACTACCTTACCGTACGGCTATCAACGGATTCTTAACGAAAAAACCCGATCTAGCAATTAGGGTCATAGGAGCTCAGGACTATTGAGTGCAATGATGATCCTGACGAATTCAAGGGCTACTTAACTGATGAGCCGCGTGTAGAGCTCTCGTACCTCATCCGGCGGATCCAAACCCAGTTCGTCAGAAAGAAGGCGAACATAGCGCTGGTAGTGCTCGACGACCTCGCTCCTCCGGCCCAACCTCCCGAGCGCTTCGAGGAAATGCATGTTGGTGTCATCACGGTAGGGGTCGATCTCCAGCGCTTGACGCAACGTTTGCAGCGCCCTTGCCGGTTGATCCCTCATCATCGCTTCCTGCGCGTTCTGCGCCAGGAGGTCCAGGTATCGCAGTTCCAGCGTTCTCCGCCTCTCAAGGACCCATTCTGAGGAGAACTCGGGCAAAAGAGGACCGCCATAAGAATTGATCGCTTCGGTGAGGGCGAACATCCGCCGCGGGTCGCCCGGCGGCAGCCCCGCGGCAACTACGGCGGCGCGTTCAAAGCGCTCAACGTCATACTTGAGTGGGATTTCTAGATTGACCGAATACGCCGTGCCCTCGTGCAGGATGACATCCTTCCCAAACATCCTGCGCAAACTGTAGATCGCCGTATGTAGGTTGGCGACCTGACGCCCCGGCGGGTGATGGGGCCAGAAACTCTCGAGCAGGGCATCGCGCTCCACTTGACCACAATCTACGAGGAAGAAGAGCACTTCGCGCGCTAGAGGCTTGAGATCCGAAGCATCTTCACCACCGCCAAGCACGCGGGTTTGTCCTAAACCCAGCATGGTTAGCGTATCTGGTGGAGCGACATCCTCAATCGTCTCCTGATACTGCTGAGAGACGACTCTCATCGCCTCGATGCGGCGCAGGATCAAAGCTAACACAGGATGTGCGCCGGCATGGGAACGAGCAAAGCTGCGCACATCCTCATCGAAAGTCATCTCACCGGCTAGAACTTGCTCGGTCCCATTCGCCCCTGCCCAATCGAGCGCTGCCGCGATCGAGATACCGGCGGCTTCAAGATTACCAAGCGAAAATTCTGCTTTTGCCTTTAAATAATAGGTCATCGTCTTCTGAGATGCATCGAGCTTCGCCTCCCCTGCGAGAAGATTCTTCATCGAATCCTGCACATGCTCTGGCCGAACACCGACTTCAAGCGCACTCATTTGAATCTGTACCATAGGAGAGAGACTCCCCCGCTCATCCAATGAGACCGCCCGACTGAGCCATTCGTTCGCCAGCGCATTCCCTTCTCTGCGCCGATGTAATACGCTCGTTTGAACACATCCATAGCGGATCCATCCCGGATCATCGATTTGAATAGCCACTGTAAGCGCCTGACCATAGAGCTCTGCCGCCTGGAGTGCGAGATTCAGATCTGAAAATAGGTCCGCCTGCCCGAAGAGGATTAACGTTTCGTGCCTCAGGCTCGCCCCCTGGCGGGCGTACTTCAAACCTTCCACATACAACTCTAATGCCTCCTGGTAACGCCCTTGGAGATGTGCCAGGAATGCCAGGTTGTTAAAAGAATCAGCCAAAGGCAAGGGATTGCCCAGCTTTAAAAGAATTTCATGGACACGGAGGCTTGTGGCTAAAGCTTCGCGCGTCATGCCTAGTGTGGATTTATAAAGTGCTTCATCGATCAGGGTGGCGGCGAGTGTGTTCAACGACTCTGTGCCTTCAAGAAGCTTTGCCGCTCTTTGAATATCCTTCAACGCCTCTTCATATTTGCCATCGCGTTGGGCGGCGATCCTCGCCATCACCCTCAAATACGATACCCGCAGAAGCTTAGTTCCCCGATTTCCCAATATGCTTTTGGCCTTAATTGCGGCTTCTTCAGCATCCGAATATTGTTCCCGGCGTGTGCTGAGATTTGCTCGATTAAGTTCCACAAGCGCCTGATCGGCTTTACTCGCGCCAGAGCCGATCATCTCGTCCGCATGGCGAATAGCTTCGGCTACTTTATCGATATTACCTTGATCGAGGTATTGGCGGGCTAGATGTAAATAGACACGCGGGACAGCAACGTCCACACCCCGCATCATGTCCCCCCATGATTCCAGCGTCCGCCAGCGCCCCCGATGATAAAGATCTTCCGCATATTTCTCAGCCAGGCGGGCTGCCTTCTGGTGGTCGCCTGCGTTGAAATACAGTTCGACAGCCTGCTCGATCGACCCACCTTCAGCTAAATGCTTCGCCGCTCGGATCTGTAAAGTTCGCAGTTTCTTTGGATTTGCGCCGCGGGATGAGTCCAGCAGGAATTCCCTGAACTGGGGATGGTACTCGTAGATGCGCGGGCTCTCATTCGTCGCCGAGATGAAAAGTCCACCGCGCAGCAAGCGGGTCAGGTAGCGCTTGCTGTCCTCACGCTTGAGCACCTCATCACAGGCGTCAGAAGTCATTACGGGGAAAACCGAGGAATCGAGCATGAACCGCCGCAAATCATCCGGCTGGCGGTTAAGCACAATCGAAGCCAGGTACTCGTAAACCATCGGGCGGGCTTCAAACACGAACGAGGGGATGTCTTTCCCAGAGATCTCCCCCGAGAGAATCAAACCGGTGATCCAACCCTTCGTCTCATCTACGAGCCTATCGGCATGGTCTTCTGTCAAAGAGATGCCGGATTGGATCCTGGCTACATCGATGATCTCATCCCGTGTGAGTGCCAGGTCTTGAGGTCCCATCCCCCCGAGGTCACCCGCGGCCATGAGTCTTGCAAGCGAGACTTCAATAACTTCCCGCCCCGCGGCGATGAGTGTTACCTGTTCAGGAAGGACCTCGAGCAGCGTGTCGATAAATGCCAATGTCGATTTTGAAGAATTTATGAGGTGGATGTCGTCCAAAACGATCACAAAGGTGTCGCTGATATTGGCATCGATGACTTCTGAAAAAATGTGAGCTAACGCTTCCGGAGGGGTGCTAAAGAGTTTCTCCAGGTCAATTTCATTCTTTATGCGCCGAAAACGCTTCTGGAGAGAGTGGTTCAGGACGCTGGCGAAGCGCAAGGCATCGCGGTCGGCCTCGGTGATCCTCACCCAGCAGACCGGAAGTTCGGTGTGGGCCGTGAAGTCCGCCAATAGCGTAGTTTTGCCGTACCCTGGCGGTGCAGCGATGGCGATTAACTTACGGGGGATGTCGGCGTGGAGCTCATCGACCAATCGATCACGATGCAGCTTGGTCTGGTCGAAAGTCGGCGCCGTTATGGCATGCCGGAGAACCGAATCGAGTTTCGCCATTGGGGTCTATACACCCTCCCCCGTCGTAGAGAAGGCAGTCTCCTTACAGTCGACCTCTCCGAGCTCTTCGTAACTCAATCTTGTTATTAATTGATAGGTTGAAGATAGGTGATCTCCACGCAGGTGCGCGGTGAAGTTTAACTCCGGGGTTGCTGCGCCAATGATGCTCATACTCGCCGACTCTTCGCCGTCCTGATCTAGAACGATCACATCGAGATCTGGGGGGTCTTGGAAGGGAGTGAGCTCCAGTGTGACTCGAATTCGTTTCCCATCCGGATAGGGGTCGATGTGGACCGACTGTATCCGCACCTCCTCAGGAGGGACGGGTGCGCCTTCTGAATCTTCAATCTGAATGAACATCGAACAACAGTCCCAGTATAAAGGTTTATTTACGGATAACAAACGGCAATTTTGGACAATCTACTCGCTACCCAATAAACCCAGTAGCATGTTTCGTACCTTTCCGCATGAAACCGGTACCTTCCATGCTGGACAACCCCCAGACGGTGAAACCGATACGGCGACAAGTTTAATTCACCAAAGATACCCAAAAAACCAACCATAACCCCCTTTATAGCATCAATTCACGCTGCGATGTATCACCCTAACGAATCCTGCAACTCCCACAGAGCAAACTCGAAGCCTCCGGCACCCATCGGCAACACCTCAGACACGGTAGCGCGGTGGTAGAATATGCCCTTGTGAGGGTCCTTTTGGATTATCATTGAGAAAAGATTGCGAATTATTATCCAAGAAGACCGTTCACCAAATTTCTTACCAAGCATCATTAAGCTAAAGGGAGTCTTCCATGTCCGTAATTCAACCCGCACTCGATTATGCTCAAAATAACAAGGACGCCGCTCTTGAGGATCTAAAAGCGATCCTGCGAATAGCATCCATCTCTACCCTTCCAGAGCATGAAGGGGATATCAGCCATGCGGCGGAATGGCTGTCGGGTAAATTACAGGATATAGGTTTCGATTCTGTCGAAATCATGCCCACTGCGAAACACCCAATCGTATACGGTGAGTGGTTGAAAGCCGGACCCGACTCCCCCACTGTTCTCGTCTATGGTCATTACGACGTCCAGCCCGTGGATCCGCTCGATGAATGGGAGAGCCAACCTTTCGAACCTGAAATCCGGGGTGATAACCTCTATGCCCGCGGCGCTTCGGATATGAAAGGTCAGCTCGTCGCCATCCTCAAAGCGCTGGAGGCCATGGTTCAGGCCTCTCACTTGCCGCTGAACTTGAAATTCATGTTTGAGGGCGAAGAAGAGATCGGCTCGCCGAGCCTGCCAGTTTTCATCGAAGAGCATAAAGACCTGCTGGCAGCCGATGTATGTTTGAATACCGATGCGGGGATCCTCACTCCCGATCAACCCGCGCTCACCATCGCATTGCGGGGCTTGACGTACTTCGAGATCCGGCTTCAAGGGCAGAATTCGGACCTCCACAGCGGAACATTTGGCGGCGTGATCGACAACCCGGCGATTGTGCTCTGCCAGCTTGTAGCAGGCATGCGCGATCGACAGGGCAAAATCCTGCTGCCCGGCTTTTACGATGATGTACGTGACCTGACACAGGAGGAACGAGACATTCTCCCTTCCCTTTCAGATGAGTGGTGGTTGGAAAGCGCCGGCACGCAAACCCTTTTTGGCGAAGCTGGATACCCTGCGACGGAGCGCGCCACGACCCGCCCCACCCTCGACATCAATGGCTTGCTCAGTGGTTTTACAGGTGAGGGCTCAAAGACAGTATTGCCCGCGAAAGCGATGGCTAAAGTCTCGATGCGCCTCGTTCCAGATCAGGTCCCAGCACGAATTCAAGAGAGCCTGATCAAGTACATGGAGGAGAACACCCCACCCACGATGACTTGGGAAATTGAGGATTTATCCAGCGCAACACCGGCAATCATAGAACGCGATTCCGAAGCTGTTAAAGCCGCCTCCCGGGCGCTGGAAACTGTCTGGGGCATCGCACCCGTCTACACTCGTGCCGGAGGAACCGTCCCTGTCGTCTCTCTGATCAAAGAGATTCTAGGCATCGACAGCCTCATGCTGGGCTTTGGCCTCCCCAACGACAACATCCACGGACCTAATGAGAAACAACACTTGCCCAGCTTCTACCGCGGCATCGAAACCTTCATTCATTTCGTTGAAACATTTTCAGAAACCAAATAATCTAAGGGATAAGGAATTCTTTATGGAAGAACGTCTCCCCAACTATGGCGGCCAAGCGGTAATCGAAGGTGTGATGATGCGCGGCCGAAAGACCTGTGCCGTCGCCGTTCGCGCTCCTGACCAATCTATTCAGGTTGAGATGCAGCCGCTTGGCTCTCTTTACCAGAGCCGCCTTATCCAGACTCCCTTCATCCGCGGGCTTTTCATTCTGTGGGATGCGTTGGTTTTAGGCATGCGGGCGTTGACTTACTCTGCCAACATGCAATCGGAAGAGGATGAACAGCTCGATGGCTTCGCGATCACCTTGAGCCTGATATTTTCGCTAGTTATTGGTGTGGGTTTATTCTTTCTCCTGCCAACGGGGGCAGCCTATTTACTCGAGCGATGGTTGAATTGGGCACCTTTCTGGTCAAATGCCGTAGAAGGATTGTTTCGTCTCCTCCTGCTCATAGGGTATATCTGGGCAATCGGATTCATCCCTGAAATCCGCAGGGTTTACGGCTATCACGGAGCAGAGCATAAAACCATCAACACGTTTGAAGCTGGCGTCCCTCTCGAGGTGGATAATATACAAGGCTTCCCCAGGGAGCACACTCGCTGTGGTACGGCTTTCCTGCTTACAGTCGTAGTTTTCTCCATCGTGCTCTTCAGTGCAATTGGACCTCTCCCGCTAATCCCGCGGTTGTTAAGCCGGATTCTTCTTCTCCCGTTTCTCGCCTCGCTGGCGTACGAATATATACGATTCTCGTCTAGCTTATTGCGCTACTCCTGGGCGAAACCTCTGGTCGCCCCAAATCTTTGGCTCCAGCGCTTGACCACACGTGAGCCTGACGCGGATATGATTGAGGTCGCTGTTGCGGCTTTCGAGGCGATGAGAGCGGAAGAACGAACCTTGGAAGAAGCGGTGATCTAACAATCGCTGCCGATTCTTAATCGCCAGCACCTCCAAAAACGTCCTTCCATTCCCACAATTCCCCTCTTCCTGAATGGGTGTTTGACACCTGCCAACACGAAGTAACAGCGCCGTGCTCCCCCATCCGGAATAACCAACTTCGCCCTTTTTTTTAAATCCTTCCATTTCTCAATTGATCCATATACCGGCAACCAGGCGTGGTTACTAGGCCCACCGAATTTCTTCAGCGAGTGAAGGTTCAGTTCGTACCGCGGCGACAGCGAAAATTCCCCTCCCGATGCATGTTTTATTGACGCCCTCCGACGCGCTGGGTACAATCCTTGGATAGAAAGGACAGCCGGTGACAGCACGTATTCATTTGCGAGATAAAGAGTTCAAGGTGCGGTCAGGGATGACGATCCGCTCCGCTCTCCTGAAACTGCATATCCAGCCAGAAGCCGTACTTCCGACACGTGATGGCGAGCTACTCACCGATGATGAGATTCTTCAGGAACGTGATGAAATTCGCCTTATCGCCGTCATTTCTGGAGGCGCATATTAATCTCTCACCGACGCTCAGCAGCAGACGATGAAGTGCCGGAAATGCGGCGAGAAAGCCGTGATCCATATGCGCCAGCACAAGCTGGCCCTTTGCAAGAATCACTACCTCGATTGGATTCCCAAACAAACCCAGCGATTTATCCACGACAACAAGATGTTTAGCCCTGAAGATCGAATCCTCGTAGCAGTCTCAGGCGGGAAAGACTCACTGGTTCTCTGGGACGTGTTATCCCGGTTGGGCTATCAAGTTGACGGGCTCTACATCGGGCTAGGGATCGATGGTGGGAACGGCTACTCGGCCGAATCCAGACGGTTCACCGAGAGTTTCGCCGCCGAGCACAAGCTGGATCTGATCACCTACGATATTGAAGAGCATGAAGGGTTGGATATCCCAACAGCAGCATCCATGACGCGCCGTGGCCGGGAAAGGCCATGCTCTATTTGCGGGCTCTCCAAACGGCATATTATGAACCGCGTCGCCATCGAAAATAACTATGACGTTCTGGTGACCGGACATAATCTGGACGATGAAGCCGCGGTCCTCTTCGGAAATACCTTAAACTGGTTAACTGCTTACCTGCAACGTCAGGGACCGGTTCTTCCGAATCGCTCGGGCTTAGTCAAAAAAGCAAAACCATTCTTCCGTTTCTATGAACGCGAAACAGCAGCTTATGCCCTATTACGGGGAATCGAATACATGTATGATGAGTGTCCCCATGCTGTCGGCGCAAAAAGCATCTACTATAAAGAACTGTTGAACAGGCTTGAGGCGGACCGACGAGGAGCAAAGCTATCTTTTTACTTATCCTTTTTGCGAGCGAAGGAAACGATGGTTTTTAATTCGGGGGGTGATGATGTGGAACTGAAGCTTCACCCATGCACATCATGCGGACAACCGACATCGACTCCCGATCTCTGCACGTACTGCCGAACATGGAAAGAAGTCCGTGACAGGAGGGAAACGATGCTAGAACAAGGGATAGAATCATGACAGAAGCTTCAGATTTAGATGGCCTCACGATTCTCGGAGGAAAAGTAGAACCGGATCGGAAACTCGAGACATTCCCCAATCATCACCCTGACCGTCCGTACGTGGTGCGTTTTGAGACGGATGAATTCACATGCATCTGTCCAGCCACAGGGCAGCCTGACTTTGCCCATATAACCGTTGAATATATCCCCGCGGAGAAGATTCTCGAGTCAAAATCATTCAAGCTTTACTTGTGGTCCTTCCGCAATGAAGGTGTATTCCACGAGCATGTTTCGAACCTTATCCTAGACGACCTGGTGAAAGCGCTCTCGCCACAATGGTGCCGGGTTTCAGGCAAGTTCAACGTCCGCGGTGGCATCGTGATTACAGTCGAAGCGGAACACGGCGAAAGAGAAGAATAACTGGATGATCGGTTATCGTTGGTATCACATTGTCCTTTCTGTTTTTGTCACAACGCTCATTGTGTCGAATATCATCGCCGTGAAGGTTGTCACGATCTTCGGACTCATCCTTCCAGCCGCAGTGATTTTGTTTCCGGTGGCCTATATTATTGGGGATGTGCTCACCGAGGTGTATGGGTATGGACGAGCGCGTCAAGCAATCTGGATCGCCTTCGGCTGCAACCTTTTAGCTGTCGCTGCGATCTGGATTGCAGGCCTCCTACCGCCCGCATCGAGCTGGACCGTCGGAGCGCTCAACGGACCACAAGAGGCGGCACAAGCGTTCCAGGCGATACTCGGATTCACCCCCCGGCTGCTGTTAGCATCCTTCATCGCTTATCTGGTCGGTGAGTTCGTGAATGCCTTCATTCTGGCGAAGATGAAGATCCTCACACAGGGTCGATATCTCTGGACTCGAACGATCGGTTCTACTTTGATCGGGCAAGGCATAGATTCTCTGCTTTTCATCACAATCGCCTTCTACGGTGTTCTTCCCTCATCGGTCCTTGTCTCCGCCATTCTGGCTCAGTGGCTTGTTAAGAGCGCCTACGAGGTGCTCGCCACCCCGTTGACATATCTGGTTGTGAACAATCTGAAGCGCGCAGAGAGCATTGACACGTTCGACACCAACACTGACTT
>JAUWFP010000237.1 GCA_030606845.1 Anaerolineales bacterium
GGGATACGCTCGCGTACGCAGAGAAGGTCAGCAACATTGAGATTAACTCCGCAACCGATAATCCTCTGCTATTTGGCGACGATGTCCTCTCAGGGGGAAATTTCCATGGAGAACCTGTGGGGCTTGCCGCCGATTATCTAAAAATTGCGCTTTCAGAGGCTGGATCAATTTCAGAGCGGCGGATCTTTAGACTTTTGTCTGCGGATATGAATGCTAACCTCCCGGCCATGCTTATCGCAGATCGCGACAAAATCGGTCTCTACTCGGGCTTAATGATGCTTCATTACACAGCAGGCTCATTGGCGCTGGAAAATCAAGCGCTTGCCAACCCCAACTCAACTTCTTCCGTTCCGACTTCTGCCGGCCAGGAAGACCATAACGCTAACTCGACTACAGCCGCCAGGAATCTTCGACTCATAGTCGAGAACTTGACCCTCATCACCGCAATCGAACTCATCTGTGCTTCCCAAGCTCTCGATTTGCGCATAAAGGAAGCCCCCGGGAAATCTCCAGGAAAGGGAACTCTTGCTGCGCTGAAACACATCCGAAAATCTGTGAGTTTTATCGAACACGATCGACCGTACTCAGCAGACATCAATCTCACCAGTGAAGTAATCCGCTCTGGATCGCTGCTCACCGCCCTTCACAATGCAGGTTTTGACGATTACCCCCCTGTGCTATAATCTGTAATCATGAAAACTGGGTCCACGCACCACACACGAGACGCATCAGCCCACCATCTAGTGGGCATCATGCGCGCGTAGACCCACCCGCTCTGACAAGAAGGGATCGTTGATAAAGACGGCGTGGGCTGGGCTCAGGTCGTCTTTTTTGTGATGGAGGCATCAATGCCCATAATTCAACCAGTTCGAGGCACCCGTGATTTCTACCCGGAGGATATGGCTTTTCGCCAGTGGCTCAACAATCAGATCCGAGAGGCATCCACGCAATTTGGCTATCAGGAATTCGATGGTCCATTTCTGGAGCGCCTGGAACTCTACGCCGCTAAATCCGGTGACGAGCTCGTTAAAGAGCAGTCCTATGTCTTTCCCGATCGAAGCGGCTCGATGATCGCTCTCCGCCCTGAACTCACGCCATCTCTTGCACGTATGGTAGCGCAGCGCGGCAAAGGCCTCACACTTCCTCTTCGCTGGTGGTCTTTTGGGCCTTTTTGGCGATACGAGCGAAAGCAGAAAGGCCGCTCCCGAGAGTTCTTCCAGTGGAATATCGACCTTATCGGTGTCGATACCCCTGAAGCGGATGCCGAACTCGTAGCTGTAGCGGCGACACTCTTTCGCAATGTTGGGCTAACGGCGGATATGATCCGCATCAAAGTTAACAACCGGCGCCTTGCAGAGAAACAGCTCGAGAAAATCGGTATACTGGGCGAGCTGCTTCCAATAACTTTTCGTCTTCTCGATCGTCAAGATCGCATGGCGCCAGATGCATGGAAATCTTATGCGCTCGAAAGCGGGTTTAACGAAAATCAATTCGCAGGTCTCGTGAAGATGCTCGAAGATCTTGACGCTTGGAAATCTTCACCGGAAATGCTTCATTTCTTCAATACCGCCAAAGCGCTCGGCGTGGATGAGTATTTGGACTATGACCCAACCATCATCCGTGGACTCGATTACTACACCGGGACAGTTTACGAAGCCAGGGACGTCAAGGGCAATCATCGGTCGATCCTCGGCGGTGGTCGCTACGACGACCTCGTCTCTGTGGTCGGAGGCAACCCGATCCCTGGAACGGGCTTCGCAATGGGAGATGTCGTATTCGGACTCGTCCTGGAAGAAAACGGCATTAAACCTGATCTGCGCGTTAGTCCTACGGACGTCTTGATCACAACTTTTGAAGAGGGTGGTGAGAGCGCTTCTATTCAAATCGCTGCAGAGATACGCGGTGCCGGCTATCGAGTCGAGTGGTATCCGCAACCTGCACGCCTTCAACGACAGCTTAAGTACGCAGATCGTAATGAAATCCCGCTGGTTGTAATTATTGGCCCTGATGAAATAGAGGCGGACAAGGTCTCGCTTAAGGATATGGTCTCTGGCGAGCAGGAAACCTTTTCTCGGAGCGATCTTCTACCACGGATAAAAAAACAGCTTGCAGGTTAATTTCGGTGATTTTGTGGCTCGATGCCTGGCTTCGTGTTAGAATAACGCTCGCCTAAAAGGGTTGCCTGCCATTCAATTGCAGACAAGTTTATTGCGAAAATGCAGGTCAGCATGGCGAGGGTAGTTCAGTGGCAGAACGCGCGCCTGTGGAGCGCGATGTCGCGGGTTCGAATCCCGTCCCTCGCCCTGAAACAACTCCAGTAGTGAAAGTTTTGGCTTGTCCTAGTGAGGATTTTGTTAGGACCTTGAACCCTTCAATCAGCCTTCCGTAAACGCCCTGGCGGGCGTTTTTTTACAACTTAACGTGCTATGCCGGTTATTGGGTCCACTCCGGTCTCAATATAGCCATCGATCAGGTCTTGCAATATCTCCTGCATCCACACTTCTCGCCCAAGCGTCAATCGCTCAGGATTAATATCCTCGATGATAACCGGCATGGATACCGCCCCGCCGCCATCGCCCAGCCAAACTTGATTCCAGATTTCTGCGATCGCCAGTTCAGGAGCAGCCCGCACCGTCGCGATCCATTTCTCTCCAAGAGCATCCCCCGGTGACTCTCCACCGATAAAGCTCAATCCTGGAGCTTCGAGCATTTCCGCCGATACAGCTGCGCTCAATTCGGGTGACAAAAAAACCGTATCTACATCCAGGTTAGCTAGCGAATTAATTGCATCCTGGACTGCTGAACTCTCAGATGAAGATGCCTCAACCCCAAGCGGATATGAATGAAAAGGTGGATAAGCCTGTCTGCATAATCCACAATAGAACTTCACCCCATTTTGAAATGCTAAATTACTTGCGTGCTCTTCGCCGGAGTTCAGCACTGAAACGGCGCCTACCCGCCAATCAGGCGTGACAACAGCCGAGAGTACACCAGCGATGAATCCTACTTGATCGGCACCTAGACCGTCCGGACCGATGCGCGTTAAATTGTCTGCATCGCTTAAGCCATGGATCCCGATAGCCACAAACTGCACGCCCGGATATCGCGCAGCTAAGTCATTTAATCCCGGATCAGGTGGGAGAAAAAAGACAACCGCTGGGTTCTGCTCTAGCTCGCTGTCAGAGATTTCGGCCATAACGATAAATTCATTTCCTGCAGCAGCCGAAAGCGTTGAGATGAGGTCTTCCACCCTGGAAGCCATCCTCTCTGGAACCTCGCCCCCGCTAACGAGATAGGCCAGATCAGGTGCAGCCGTAGGCGATATTGTTGGTATGATCGGCCGTTCCAGCGTTGGCGTTGCTGAAGTCGACCCGTTGTCTCCAGGTGCACCACAAGCTGTAAGCAGTATAAGAATTCCAAGCAAGGTAATCTTAAGGGAGTGATTGTTAGCGATTCGCATCAAATATTGTTCCATCCATATCCTCTATTTTACTATCGGTGCTCAACACTTGACCATATCGTCCAAACGTGGAGAATTGATATTCGCTTCTATCTATAGGTTCTTCCTTTTCACCAATTATTAAGGAATACGAGATAATATTGGTCACATGAAATCATCTTCAAGGTTTATCGAACGCATCAACAGGCGAGATGCGATTAAATTATCTGCGCTTGGGCTGGGCGGCATTGCCTCCCAAAATTTCCTGCGAGGACTCGCGTTGCCGGATTTCCCAAACGCAGAACGTCTTGGCAGAGTCACATCACCCAAGGTTGAGCTTCACATACGACCTGATACAAGCAGCCAGGTAGTCGGGTCGCTTTATGAGGATGCTGTCGTTCCCTGGTTGCGCGAGGTCGTCGGGCATCATCCATACCGCTTTAACCAACGCTGGGTGGAAACTCCAGATGGCTATCTATGGTCTGGAACAGTTCAGCCCGTCCAAAATGAGCCGAACCAACCCGTAGATCACCTGCCCGTGACGAGCCTCGGTGAGGGAATGTGGGTTCAGGTAACAGTCCCCTGGGTGGATCTCATCTTAGATAACCCCCCTGCCCGGTCTCCCTGGTTGAAAGAAAGCCTAACCCCCCGATTATCTTACAGCCAAAT
>JAUWFP010000140.1 GCA_030606845.1 Anaerolineales bacterium
CTCGTCCGAGAATCGTTTGTGAAGCTGTGCCATGACTACCTCCTGGATGAAGTTGAGGCAGCCAGTATGGGTGTTCGCCTTTCATCTGAATAGAGTTCGCTTCTCAAATGAAAACAGTTCGCTTTTGAATTTCAAATGACACTGTCAAGATATACCTTGACAAAAGATGACATTAAGTCAAGATATATCATGACACTAGACCCGTAATTGACAAGATATACCTTGACAATTATACTCTTTTTGATTTTGAATATAAAAAAATCTCCCGCAGAAAGAAGAAGACTATGAAAAACAGAACAAAACTTGTAAGAAAACAACTTGATAAAACATTACTCGGGTTTCGTCCCATCCTTGGTATCTCAATACCACAAAAAGGGTGGATCCGAGCTGTTCGTGATTCCCTCGGAATGAGTGGTCGGCAATTGGCTGACTGCTTAGGTGCAACTCGACAACGTGTATCTGAGATCGAAAGAGATGAATTAACAGGTTCAGTTACTTTAAAAAGCATGCGTAAAGTAGCAGATTGCTTAGACTGCGTATTTGTATACGCATTTGTTCCTCGGACAAGTCTCGAGCACACTGTTCATGATCGTGCAAAGCAAGTTGCTGAAGAGCGTCTAAAACGCGCATCTCAATCAATGTTGCTTGAGGCTCAGGAGCTAAATGAAGATGATGAATTAGATGCCTTGTCCGACATGATCGAAGAAATGATCGAAACTCTACCCTCAACCCTGTGGGATGATCGTTGATTATGAATAGCCTTGAATACTCTGAGGGAGCAACTCCGATTGACCCCGACGAGGCAAAGGGGTTGATATTAACCCACATTACTACACGTGGAGAACTGGATCGGTGGGAACAAGACAATATTACTGAGGCATTAGCGTGGCTCGACAAAATAAAACCTATAGACATCCTAAACGGGACATTTATTAGGAAATTGCATCATCGTATGTTTGATAGCGTCTGGAGATGGGCAGGGGAATTCCGGCTTACTAATAAAAATATTGGCGTTCCTTGGTGGAGAGTTCCAGTGGATGTAAAGACCCTGTGCGATGACGTTATTTGGAGGGTAGAACATCATATGGCTTCACCTGACATACTGGCAATACAATTTCATCACCGCCTTGTGTCAATCCATCCGTTCCCAAACGGGAATGGGCGGCATGCACGTTTAATGGCAGACCTTTTTCTTGAGAACATCCTGCAAACTCCTAGATTCTCTTGGGGCGGGAAGGATCTCTCAAAAGGAAGTGATGCGCGAAAACGGTATATGCTAGCGCTCTACGCGGCAGACAAGAATGACTATGATCAGCTCGTAGAGTTTGCGAGATCATGATTGGATTCTAATCCTACTTATGTCGGCCAATTATTTGTATGAAGGACCAGCGGGTTGTGGGCGAGGAGATGGTCAGTCGATGACGCGCTCGACTTCTATCCAAAGCTTGCTCCCGTCAGTCGTAAGATTTATCGTCCCATTGATATCGGTCCGCAGGATCGACCTGTTTAGCAGAGGGCTGGAAATGTTCTTAGGAAGTTCCGCGGGCATTTCCCCAGCGCGTAGCGAGGGCAGAATGACCCCGGGGTTGAGATGCGCTAACCATTCGTCGGGGTTGACTGCAGCGTACCCACCAGCCGGCAGGAGAACAGCGGAGACAGATCGCAAACGTGGGTCATCCAGTGAGTCGAAGATGAGGTCCGGATCTGCGCCGGGGGCAAGCAAGAACCGGGCCGAATCCCACTGAACCATTATCAAGGCCCCACTGTCGGATACGGATATGAATTCCAGAAACGCTCCATCGCCAAGGGCGAGACGATGACCTGGCTCATAGATTGTTTTCGGGGTCGAACTTTCTTCTAAATCTTCTAAGACACGCTGAAATGACCCCTTACCGCTGGATCGGGGGATCAGACTGTGTCGAATCACAAAGTGGTCTGAGAGCCTCGTCAGGCCGCCGACTTGATCGTAGGATGTGCCTCCGATGATCAACCAATCCAGTTCTCTCTCGAAGATCGAGGTGTAGCGGCTGAGTAAATCTGTTAGTCGAATTGGGCTGGCCCCGCCGTTGATCAATACGGAACCACCATTTGGGCTGCGAAGAAGAACCGCATCCCCTTCCCCAACATCAAGAATCGTTAGGTGAAGATCTCCGTCGGGTTGGTGAGCGAGTTTATGCCAAGTCAACCCGCTTATTACTGCAAGAGCGGCGAGACTCAAACGAAGACGCAGATCTGTATCCGCCTGTAAGCGGAGGAGAGTCGCTCGGCCAGGACGACGGTCAGGTGGGAGAGAGAGAAACCATGTTCCGCCCAGGAGTAGGGTGTAGTAGCCGATGATTAGAGGGTAACCAAAAGAACCAAGGGAGATGCTTGCTGCAGGCCACTCGGCGAAAAACCTCACTGCCTGGTTCGTAAAAGCCGGGAATAGCCATGCTACCCAGGCAATCGGCTGCCCGAGAGGAATCCATAGAGCGCCTACTAGGGAGGCAAGCCCTCCCAGGATCATGAGCAATGGTTGGAGTGGAAGGATCACGGGATTTGCGAGAACGGAGACGAGCGATAACCGTCGGAAATAGATGGCAGTCAGCGGCAGCGTTGTGATCTGGGCAGCGAGTGTGAATAGGAAGAATTCGGAGATGGGGTTGGCAATCTTCTCCGAGCGTTTCGGGGTCAGTCAGCGGTTAAAAAAGCGTATGGCGCCTTCGCGCAGCGGATCAGCGTAGAGGATTAATCCGAGGGTTGCGAAGAACGAGAGTTGGAAACCAACATCCCATAACGTTCGCGGATTGATCAGGGTCATGATGATCGCCGCTGCCGACAATGAAGCCAAACCGTGAGTCTGGCGGCCGAGGTGGCGGGCGGTTAAAGCCAGCCCGCCCATCACGGCAGCCCGTTGAACGGCGGGATCAGCCCCAACTAGAAGTGTGTAAAAGAAAATAGCGGCTGCTGCTGCCCAACATCCTCGCCTGGTTCCAAACCATCTTCCAAATACGGTAATGAAAAGACCTGCCAGGATGGTGATATTCATCCCTGAGAATAGATCTGTCTGTGATTGAGATGAAAATCGCTATCTAGGCTCGTTTCCAAAGGGTTGGGGGCAATTGTTTGTTCTATTGTAGTGCAACCTAATATGTCGTAATATGTGAAGTACGTCACACACCAACATTGAAACGGGAACTCGTCACAGATGCTTCCTTGCCCGACCTCAGCCGAGGTCGTTCTTGTTTTTAGTTCGGTCGATCGATGATGCCCGGTTTTATGGTTCATCAGATTCCCTGTCCAAGGAGGGTCGAGATGGAAATGGAGTTTGACAATCTTCTTGAAGTTTACGCCGATCTAACGCTGAAAGTGGGATTGAACCTTCAAGAAGGACAAAGATTAAAGATCGGTAATTTTAGTGGGACGGTACCAGGGATCTTACCCTTCGAGGCCGCTCCTTTGGTCCGGAAGATTACAAAGAAAGCCTACCAAATGGGAGCGCCTCTTGTTGAGGTGTTTTGGGGGGATGAACAACTCAACCATCTTCGATATATGCACGCCCCACGAGACACATTCCAAGAGTTTCCTTCGTGGGTAGTGGGCGAAATCGAAAGTTCAGTAAAAAGAGGGGATGCCCATCTCATTATCATTGGGAATAACCCATATTTAATGAGGGATGTAGATCCAGAACTTATCGCCATCTTTCAGCAGACTCGAGCAAGAGAACTCGCACAAGTTTTTGAGCTTAGTGACCAAAATCCTTCGAACTGGCTCGTCATCGCCTATGCTACCCAAGCGTGGGCAGCAACTGTTTTCCCAACTCTCCCTATCTCAGATGCCGTATCGATACTCTGGGAAAATATTGTCAAGTTCTGCCGGCTAGATTCGCCTGACCCTATCAGTTTTTGGAAAGCGCACAACAGGGAATTACTTTCTCGTGGCCGGTGGCTCACGCAAGCGAAGTTCAAATTGCTCCACCTAAAAGGGCCCGACACAGATTTGACAGTGGATCTTCCGAAAGGCCATATCTGGCAGGGGGGCTCAACGACTCTCCCGAACGGCTTAGAATATTGTGGCAACATCCCAACAGAAGAGGTATACACACTGCCGCACAGGAAAGGTGTGAACGGGAATATCCTTGCAACGAAACCTTTCACATCAGGTGGTATGTATATCGAGGGAATGAGGTTGGAATTTGAGAACGGTAAGGTAGTCAACTCATCCGCAACGAAAGGCGGAGACGTACTTATGAAGGCGCTTGAAATGGATGAGGGAGCATGCCGTCTGGGCGAGATCGCCTTGGTCCCGCACAGTTCTCCTATTTCACAGTCCCAAATTATTTTCAACAATACGTTATACGATGAGAATGCATCCGTCCATCTGGCGTTAGGGAATGCCTACCGAGACTGCCTCACAAACGGTGAAAAGATGGATAAAGACGATTTCATCGCAGCCGGCGGCAATTTTAGCGTTTCTCATCGCGACTTCATGATCGGGTCAGCAGACATGGACATTGATGGGTTCACTCAGGATGGTTCATCGCAACCATTGATGAGGAGTGGGGAGTGGGCGTTTGAGGTGGAGTAATTTCCTTCGCTTGAACTGCTTGCTGAAGGAACCGGAATTCAGTGACCACCTGTCCAAGAGAAAGCCCCCGACCTCGCAAGGGTCGGGGGCTCTTTTCATACCACTTCAAATCTAAACTTCTTCATCCCTGAGAATAGATTTGTCTGTTATTGAGATGAAAATAGCGCTCTAGACACCTTACCAAATGATTGGGGCGATTGTTTGTTCTATAGAAACCAATTGAGTATTGCAGTATGCTAGTTACGACACTGTATCCACAAACCGCTCTATGACCTTGATTTGCTCTGATTGCTCGCTTGAGAATCCCTCTGACGCTGATTTTTGCCAGAACTGCGGCCAGCCGCTCAGGCGCGACTGTGATAGCTGTGGAACTTCGAACGCCCCTGATGCCACATTCTGCAAACGCTGTGGGACCAAATTTGATGTCGTTTCGGATCCGGAACAAGAATCAAAGCTCAGATCGCTGCAAGAAACGGCTCCCCATGAATTACGCGAAAAGATAAAAGCGGCACGGACGGAGATCGTAGGCGAGCGCAAGCCGGTTACGATCGTCTTCACCGACATCGTCGGCTCCACCTCCATCGCCGAGAAACTGGATCCCGAGGTATGGAAGGAGATCGTCTCCGGCGCCCACAAGCGTGTGGGCGAGGCCGTCTACCGCTACGAAGGGACCATCGCCCAGATCCTTGGCGACGGCGTGCTGGCCTTCTTCGGTGCACCAATCACCCACGAAGATGACCCCATTCGCGCCGTGCGCGCCGCTATGGACATCCAGGAATCCGTCAGGGCATACGCCTATGAGCTGGAAGGAACCATTGATAACTTCCAGATGCGCATCGGCATCAACACCGGAACGGTCGTCATCGGCGAGATCGGCACCGACATGCACGTGGAGTACCTGGCCATCGGCGATGCTGTGAACGTAGCGGCGCGACTGCAGTCGGCTGCTGAGCCTGGAAAAGTGGTTTTATCTGAACAATGCGCCAGACTGGTCAGCGCCGTGTTTAACTTGAAAGACCTCGGCGAGATCAAGGTCAAGGGCAAAGCGCAGCCGCTCCAGGCTTTCGAGTTGATAAGCATGAAAGCAGAGCCCGAGACCAGGCGCGGCATCGAAGGCTTGCCAACTCCCCATGTCGGACGAGCGCAGGAGATGGAGAAGCTGCAATCCTCTTTGCTCTCGCTCTGTGCTGGCCATGGACAGATCGTGACCGTGATCGGCGACGCCGGGATCGGCAAGACGCGTTTGGTCGAAGAAGTGAAGGCGATCATATGTGAAGATGATGGGGATGACCAGACTTCATCGATATCACCCGCCTCGATCCGTTGGCTGGAGGGGCGTGCCCTGTCCTACGGCGGATCGCTCTCCTACTGGACGATCACCCAGCTCTTGCTGGCCGATCTGGACCTCTCCGATGGCGCACCGCATGTGGAGATCATCGTGGCCTTGCGGCGC
>JAUWFP010000149.1 GCA_030606845.1 Anaerolineales bacterium
ATCCTCTGAAGCGCGAAAACGTGGCGATACCCACATGCTATAATATTCAGAATATTTTTGTCCAAATTTGCCCAGGTTAAGTCCATTAAATGCATCCACAAGAAATCGAAAGAGCACTGCAGCGCATCCTTCCTGGTGTACAGAAGCCAGGTCGCTACACAGGAGGCGAACTGAACCAGGTTGTTAAGGACTGGGAAAGCGTAGACCTGAGTGTTGCGTTGATATTTCCAGATCTCTATGATCTCGGCATGTCCAACCTTGGACTCGCGATCCTATACGATGTCTTGAATCGCGAAACAGATATCCTCGCTGAGCGAGTTTACGCCCCCTGGCCGGACATGGAAGCCGCAATGCGTCAGTCCGGGCTTCCGTTGTACTCTCTGGAGACAAAGCACCCGGTCTCCGAGTTCGACATCCTCGGGTTCTCACTTCCCTACGAAACCATTTATACAAACACCCTAAATCTCATCGATCTCGCTGGGATTCCGATCTTCACAGCGAAGCGCCAACGAGATGATCCAATCGTGATCGCTGGAGGTCACGCAGCGCTCAATCCGGAACCGATGGCCGCGTTCTTTGATGCATTTGTCATTGGCGAGGGCGAAGAAGCTGTTCTAGAGATCGCTCGTTGTGTTCAATCTTGGAAAGCCAGCGGGAATTCGCGAGAAGAACTACACCTCGAACTCGCCAAGATATGGGGCGTTTATGTGCCCAGCCTATATCAGCTCCATTATATGGACGATGGAACCATCTCCCGAGTTGAACCCCTCCATGAAGATGTGCCATTCCCGGTTCTGAAGCGCATCGTTGGAAAAATGCCCAAACCCACCACGCGCTTCATCGTGCCCTTCATCGACGTTACGCACAATCGCATACCCATCGAGATTATGCGCGGCTGCACACGCGGGTGCCGTTTCTGTCAGGCCGGCATGATCACGCGCCCTGTTCGCGAACGGCCCATCACAGAAATCCTTGACGCCATTCAGGAGGCGACCAGGTTCACCGGCATCGATGAGGTCGGCCTTCTCTCGCTGTCCTCTTCCGACTATACGCAGATTTTGCCTTTAGTGCGTGCTGTGAATGAGCGCTTTGGAGAGCAGCGGATCAAAATCTCGCTCCCCTCTCTACGCATCGATACAGTCTCCGTCGAGCTGATGGACCTGCTGCATGGGCACTCATCACGATCAGGTTTCACACTGGCTCCTGAAGCTGCAACAGAACGCATGCGTGAGATTATCAATAAGCCTGTCGATACAGAGCTGCTCCTAGAAACCGTGCGCGAGATCTACAGCCGTGGGTGGCACACAATAAAGCTGTATTTCATGATCGGCCACCCATCCGAAATGCTTGAGGACGTCCAGGCAATTGCCAAACTTTGTAAAACGATCTTAGCCGAAGGTCGAAAGATTATGGGTAAAAGGGCGAAAGTTAATGCGGGCGTCAGCACCTTTATCCCTAAACCGCACACACCTTTCCAATGGACCCCATGTGATACAACCGAGCAAATCGTGATGAAACAAGATCTTCTAAAAAAGGAGCTCCGGGGTAAAGGGCTGAAATTAAACTGGAATGAGCCGGGGGAGACGATGCTCGAATCCTGGCTCTCCCGCGGTGACCGAAGGATGAGCGAAGCAATCTATCTCGCCTGGAAAAGCGGGGCGAAATTCGATGCCTGGCATGAACACTTCGATTTCAACCTTTGGCTCCAAGCGTTCGAAGCTGCTGACCTAGATCCCGCGTTTTACAGCCACCGCGAACGCCCAATTGACGAGACCCTTCCGTGGGATCACATAGACGCCGCGGTTAAGAAGCAGTTCCTGACCGAAGATTATCTTTTGAGCCAACAGGGAAAAACACGCGTGGATTGCCGTGAACGCTGCTTCGCCTGTGGGATTCTGCCAACGTACGCTGATCTACGCCGGGAGAATCCAGGCGAGGGCTGGCAATGCCCCGAGGTCCGTTCACCAGCTCACGCATCACCTGAAAGCCCATCACTCGCAGGGATAAAACAAGATGGCGAATGACGACCGCTATCGTTACCGAATTACTTTTACCAAGGATGAGGCACAGCGTTTTACAAGCCACCTCGACCTTCACCGAGGCTGGGGGCGCCTTCTACGCCGAGCCGGTCTTCCCCTTCTGTACTCAAAGGGATTCAACCCCCGGCCGCGGATTCAATTGAGCACGGCTTTACCCCTCGGGTGTACAAGTGAACACGAACTGGCGGACATCTGGCTCACAGAAGAAATACCTTGCGATGAGATACAGGAACGGCTGCAGCATTCTGCACCACCCGGAACCAGAATCCTCGCAGTTGAATGCGCTGCCTTAAACGAACCTGCTCTCCCCAGTCAAATCGATGCCGTCTCGTATATCGTTCAAGTCGATGCAGATCTAACAGAAGAAGAGCTTTCAAGCACTATTCATGACCTTCTCTTAATCAAGGTATTAGAGCGGGAACGCAGGGGGAAGACCTATGATCTCCGACCGCTCATTCATGAATTAGAGATCTCGAGTGAGGGGATGGAACACCCATCCATCAGGATGGAACTGGCTGCGAAAGAAGGTGCCACGGGTCGGCCGGAAGAAGTTCTCCTTGCCTTGGATCTTGATCCCTCAATGGCCAGGATCCATAGAATTCACCTGCACATGGTTCAGACTTAACCATCCCATTACTTATGGAATCAAGAAGCATAGCTTGGGGGCGTAGGTGCACCCTGCGTGTAGAGGTTCGTGGGTATAACCTCCCGCAGGTTTGAAACCTGCGGGAGGTTTAAGGCCTGCGGGAGGTTTGAAAAGAGCTGAGCCCGGAGGTTCAGCTCCGGGCGAAACAAGGCAGTCGAAATCCGCTCGATCACCCACACAATATGAAGAAGAGCCATTTACATGGCTCCACACAACGTAATCGAGCCCCGAATTGGGGCTCGATACCATCTGATGTGATGTTCCTACGAATGCACGAAGTTAGAGCGCGAATAGATTCATATACTTCATCGCCAGGTTTAAATCCCCCTTTAAAACGACCTTCTTCGTAGCAATAGCCGTCATAGGGTTTAATTTGCCCGTGATCATATCGATGTAATCCGCAGCTTCAGCCGTCAATGAGAGGTTGGGTTCTTCATGGACTCCCGGCTCAGCCGTGCAAGTCGAATCCTTGATCGTACAGATCCAGTCACCACCTTCCTCGCCCAGGTTGAATTGGATCACGGCATCTACCCCTTCAGCCTTCTCTGGGATAAGCGCCCCCGGCATGCGTTCCATTAGATCTTTTACAGTTAATGCCATCATGAACTCCTTCGCTTAAGTGATTGAGGTTTTAGGGTAATCTATATCTAGTGCAGTAGATTCTCGAAAATACCTGCTGCTCCCATCCCTCCGCCGATACACATTGTTACCATGACATACTTCGACTTACGGCGCTTCGCCTCGTGCATGATCTGCACGGTCAGCTTGGCCCCAGTAGCGCCCAGGGGGTGACCAAGCGCGATCGCTCCCCCATTGACGTTGAGAATTTCTATGTCCAATTCCAGGTTGCGAATCACAACCAGACTCTGTGAGGCGAAGGCTTCATTCAACTCGATCAGATCGAATTCTTCAAGCTTCATCCCATAACGTTCCAATACTCTTGGGACAGCTTTAATTGGGCCGATGCCCATGATCTCCGGTGGTACGCCTGCTGCCGTGAAGCCCACGAAACGCATCCACGGTTCTACCCCCAGTTCATCGGCTTTCTCTGCGCTCATGATTACTACCGCAGCCGCACCATCTGACAGTGGCGAGGAGGTTCCAGCCGTGACTGACCCTTTCGGGGAGAAAACCGGTCTCAACTTGGCAAGTCCTTCAACCGTCGTATCACGCCGGATCAGTTCGTCCTGATCGAAGATCACTTTTTTTGTCCCGTCAAGCGTTGTTGTCGTGACCTCCAGGGGGACGATTTCTTCTTTGAACCTGCCCGCGTCCTGCGCTTCCGAAGCCTTCCGGTGGCTATGGAAGGCAAACTCATCCATATCTTCGCGACTTACGTTGTATTCTTTCACAACGTTTTCCGCGGTCTGGCCCATGCTAACGTAAACCTCAGGTATGGTATCCATCAAGCCAGGATGCGGACTGATCCGGAAACCAGTCATGGGAACCATGCTCATACTTTCCACGCCGCCGGCGACGATGATATCGGCTCCGCCAGCAATGATCCGCTCACAGGACTGGGCGATCGTTTGCAGGCCCGATGAGCAAAAACGATTGACCGTCATCGCCGGGACCGAAGATGGAAATCCGGCATGCATGGCAACGGGTCGAGCCATATTCAAACCCTGGCTACCCTCCGGGAAAGCACACCCAATCACGACATCATCCACGATGGATTTATCTAAATCGCCGGCGCGTTTCCAGGCTTCTCTGACAACCGCCGCGGCCATGTCCTCCGCTCGGTAATTTACCAGTGTTCCGCGCTTCGACCGGCCCACTGCAGTTCTTGCTCCTGAAACAATGACTGCTTCTCTACCCATAGCTCCAACTCCTTCGAGTATTGCAATCGCTTATGGCGGGAGTGAGATTTGGCGTTACGATCAGACAGCGGAAGCCAACCACGCTGTCACCCATCCATCTCTCCCTATTCACGATGTCGACGGCGATACTTGATGCCCATCTACTAATTTCTCAGCGGCTTGTTGTGCTCGATCATATGAGCCAATCGATCAAGCGTCTTCGGCTCGTGGCATAACTCAACAAACGCTTTTCTTTCCAATTCCAAGATGTATTCCTCTGGAACCCACGTTGGATCGGTCAGGTCCCCGCCACAGAGAACCCACGCCAGCTTATCGGCGATCAACGCATCATGCTCGGTAGCCCAGCCAGCCTCTCTCAGCCCCCAAACGGCGGCTTTCAGCGCTGCTAGAACATCCCTGCCCGCAGCGTAAACGCGCTCCACGTTCGGTGGGCGATAACCCTCCGCGACCATGGCCAGCGCGCTTCTCTTGGCCTCTGCCAGGAGATGCTCCTTTTTCATCACAATCCGGTCTCCTGGTATGAAGAAGCCCATTTCAAAAGCCTCAAAGGCACCTGTCGCGACCTTAGCCAGCGCGATCTGTTCAAATACTTTCTGCATGACAGATATTGGATCGGCATTTGGGATACGCATGACCGGGTTGATAACCCTGCGGATTAACTCCTTCGTTCCCGTCCCAGCGGGGATCACTCCCACACCCATCTCGACGAGGCCTATGAAGGTTTCAGGAGCAGCAACCCGTTTTGAACAAGCCATGCTCAGCTCAGCGCCACCGCCAAGGACCATGCCCTGCGGCGCAGCGACAATCGGCTTCGGGAAGTAACGCATACGCATCAGGACAATCTGCATACCTTCAACTAATGCATCTATTTGGTCGTAATCCTCTTGCTGAGCAGCCATCCAGACAAGGAAGATGTTCGCCCCTGCTGAGAAATGCTGCCCTTCGTTACCGATCACGATCGCATCTAGCTCATCTTCCTCGGCGAGATCCATGGCGTGCGTGAGCATGTCAAAGATATCTTGATCAAGCGCATTCGCAGTGCTGTGGAACTCGACCAGACCCACTCGATCGCCCATGTCGATCAACGAAGCGGAGGCGTTGCGTTTCAGAATCGCACCCTTCTTCGCTTTCAAGCTAGCGATGGGCAGGATTCTCTTATCCTTTTTGAGCGGCTTATACTTCTTCTCTTTCAAGTCGTAGTAGCTGACCGGCTCACCTTTTTTATACTTATAGAAGGATTTGGTCCCATCCTTGACCATCTTCTTGACCCAGGGTCCAACTTCGATCTTCATGTCTTTCATCCGGTCA
>JAUWFP010000132.1 GCA_030606845.1 Anaerolineales bacterium
CCAACTGTACTCCCAGCGATGGCGCCAAACATGCTCGTAAACGGCGCCACGGGCATCGCCGTGGGTATGTCCACATCGATCCCACCACACAACATGGGCGAGGTTTGCAACGCACTTATCTATATGCTCGAGAACTGGTCACAACTGGACGATGTCAACATCCAAGATTTGATGAACTTCATCCCGGGACCCGATTTTCCGACAGGTGGGATCATCGTGCGGAAATCCGACGATGTGGACCCACTGGCCTCAGCCTACGGCAGCGGACGCGGCAAACTCACACTGCAAGCCCGCGCCCACATCGAGGATATGGGCCGCGGTCGCTCACGCATCATCGTCACCGAGTTGCCCTATCAAGTCAATAAAGCCAATCTGATCGAGCGCATCGCCGATATCGCCCGCGGCGGCGGGCTCGAGGGTCTGGCTGACCTGCGTGACGAATCCGATCGTGACGGCATGCGCATCGTGCTCGAACTTTCCAAGACCGGCGTGCCTGAGAAAATCCTCGCCGAACTCCATCGCCGAACACCAATGCAGACGACTTTCAGCGTGATCATGCTTGCGTTGGTAGACGGCGAACCGCGTATGTTGAGCTTGAAGCAGGCACTGCGAGTTTTCCTCGAGCACCGATTGGAAGTCGTCAAGCGCCGAACCGAGTATGACCTGGCGCGCGCTCAGGAGCGCGAACATATACTCGCTGGCTTACGAATTGCTTTGAAAAATCTGGACGACGTCATCCAGACGATCCGGACATCCAGAGATCCCGACCAGGCGAGTCAGCGTCTTCAACAGCGCCTGAAACTTTCTGCTACCCAGGCGCAGGCGATCCTAAATATGCCGCTGCGCAGACTCTCCAACCTCGAACGCAAGAATATCGAGAAGGAGTACAAGGAGATCCTCGGCCAAATCAAAAACCTTGAGAGTCTCCTGCGCTCTCCGAAGAAGATGCGCAACCTGATCGTACAGGAACTTATCGATATCAAGAATACCTTCAGCGACCGTCGGCGGACGATGATTGCCCAAACGACCAAAGGCAAGCGCACGGCCGTTCTGGCCGCAGCGGATATCACCCCCGATAAAGACACCTGGGTTGTGGTCACCCCGTCCGGGATGATTTACCGCACACCAACTGCACGCCTACCGAGTCTCTCCGGGCGCGGCGCCCCCGAGTTGGTCATCGGCGCCAACTCGCACGATCTACTCTATCTTTTCGACGCTCAAGGTCAGGCATCTGCCCTTCTTGTTCATACGCTGCCTGAGAGCGATGATTCCAGTGGGGCGAAGCAGGTCTCTGGCGCTACAGCGTTCGACCTCGACTCCGCACTCATCGGTGGTATTGCCATCCCTGCCGATAAGGACGGTCAGGCAGATGGCGGCGGGTTCCTGTTCCTCACGACACGCAATGGCATGGTGAAAAAAACCAGCCTCACCACCTTGCCCGGGCCCTCAGCGAAAACTTTCGAAGCGATCCGGGTCGGTGCCGGCGATGAACTCGGATGGTCGGAATTGACTTCAGGGAATGACGACGTCCTGCTTGTGAGCACTGCGCGGATGGCCATCCGTTTCTCTGAGAAAGAGGTCCGCCCGACGGGCCTCTCCGCCGCGGGTGTCCTCGGCATCCGGCTAGGCGGCACAGATGTTCAGGTCGTCGGAATGGGGGTTGTTCGACCCGATCAGGAACTATTCTTGATTACGGAGGGAGGCCAGACCAAACGCAGCGCGCTCAAACAATTCCCGCGTCAGGGCCGTCACGGCAAGGGAGTGCTCACCTGGAAATCCGGCGAAGCCGCCAAAATCGTGGGGGCGGTGATCGGTGAGATTAAGGATCGCGCCGTCGTGCATTTCTCGCGCGGCGCTCCACGCTCTCTGCGCTTCGGCGATGCGCCCAGGCGGGCGCGTGCTTCTTCCGGCAAGGTCATTTTCGAGCTAGAGGGGAAGAACCGGGTACGACGGATCTCACCATCCCTTCCTCGATCAACGATTGCACCGCAGCCCGTCAAGAAGGTGAAAACCCGAAAATCAAAATCGAAAAAGGCAGCTAAGGGAAAAACCTCGAAGAAAACTACTCCTTCGACGAAAGCCGGGACGGCAAAGCCTAAAAGTAGTAAGAAATCCTGAGGCCATCGATTGTGGCTGACATCGATGGATAAGGGGGAAACAGGTGCACACCTGTGGGTACCATGCCATCGGGCAGTCAATCAAATCGGGGAAACCTGAGAGGTACAGAGACACCGAGCCTCTACTCGGGGAGCGTGTAGATGATCTGGCTCTCTGCGCGCGCACAACCCTTGCAGGCCGGGACGACCTTAGACCCTTTTGTAAGCGTCCCTTCATAAGCGATTCCACCATACTCCGCAACCCAGCCATCGAGCACAAACGCCAGCGCTCCTGCGGCGGGAATCCACTCCCCATTATAGCGACGGGCAACATGAATGTGCGTTCCAGTCGAAAGCCCGCCCTCGCAGGACGGGAAACCAAGTAGATCGCCCTTCTTCACCTTAACCCCCTCGGCGATTCTTCCTTTAGTAGCCACATGGAAAAAGAAAAGCACCCAGCCCGTACGCTCGTCCCCGTCCCCATCGAGATCGAGTATCACGGTCGCCTCCGCGCTGCGTGCAATCACACCATCAGCCGGCGCTGTGAACCACACCTTAGACTCCACACAACCGCTCTCCTCAGAAGGAGGGGCGAAATCGAGCGCACCGAATGGCAAGCTCGTTCCCCAGGCTGGATGCGGTCCTCCGGTGAAATCCCATATGCTATTTGGAACAAAGGGCAGTCCAAGTTCAGGCTGCTGCAAGCTGGCAGGGATGAGATCAATTTCCATGCTAAAGGGTTCTCCCCACAACGCTAAATAGGTCTGGTAAAACCCTTCCGGGCTCACGGCCGTTTCGAATGCTTCTTTCCCGTATAAACCTGCGAAGAACTGGTACAGAGCGACGGTGCCGGCGTTCTGCCAAGGGTCAGGCTGGACGACAAGCCCATCCGCCAGCTCGATCTCTTTTAAGGATCCAGCTCGCCAACCGTAATATCCATCGTTAATACGTTCCGCAGCCCAGAGCAATTGCCAGAACAAGCCGCGGTAGCTGCGGTCTTGGACACCCATAGGGTATAGACGCTCATCAGCGTCAGGAAATGGCAGGCTCAAAGCCTGGCTCTGGTGCTCAAGCAATGCCAACAGCAGCCGGGGGTTAATTGAGTAATTTAAGGAGATGATTTCAACAACCTGCCAGGCTTCCCGCTGCCGTTTATAGGCAAAAGTATCCAGATCCGTAAGAAAACCAGCGCGCTTGAGAACCTCCGAGCGTATATCAAAACTCACCGCGGATGGACCGTTCACAACTTCACTGTCGGGGAGAATATGGAACGTCGATCCGGTAAGTGGCGAGTAATAGGCCGGAACAAGCAGCGGGTATCCGCTGGGGAGCGTAGTTATGGCATCGGGGAGATCTGGATTTTCTGCCCGGATTTCATTCTCGGTTGTGTTGAAGTGAGAGGCGATCGCTGGTAAGGTGTCTCCACTCTGGGCGAGGTACTCAAATATCTGGCCCGGCGAATGCGGTCCCCGCGTGGGCAAGGGAGTTGCACTGACCACCAGAACGGGTTCTTCAGGCGTCACTGTCGTACTGGCAGCGGGATTGGCTGGAAGGCATGCGCCCATGAGCATTCCCACACAGACCAGCAGCACCGTAATCAGGGAAAGATGCTTATTCATCGCGTGATCAGTGACTCCTGGGAAGCGCAAGAGCAAGCCAAGACCTCTTGGCCATCCTTCACAAGAGCACCTTGATAGGGTTTGGAGCCGGCCCGCGCGATCCATCCATCCATATTAAAGGGGAGAGGACCATCCGCCAGAATCCACTCGCCGTTGTACATGCGGGCGATATGGATGTGCGTCCCCGTGGCGATTCCTCCCTCGCAGGATGGGTGCCCGATACGGTCACCTTCGTCGAGCAGGCTCCCGACTGGAACACGATCCTTATAATCAACATGCAGGTAGAGCAATGCCCAGCCGCTGTGTGCACGCCCATCTCCATCGAGGTCGAGAACTACAGCTCCGTTATCAGATCGTACGACGATGCCCGGTGCAGCGGCGACCACCCATTCTTCCGACACCACACACCCCGAGACACTTGAAGCGGGGGCGAAATCCAGCGCCGCCCAGGCACTTTCACGCTCCCATGCACCATGCGGACCGCCCGTATACGCCCAAATCTTACCGAGTTCGAAAGGTAGGATGAGATCTGGCTGTTCAACTCCTGGCTCAAACAACGGATACTCATATGCCCAGGGATCCCCGAATAGATCCTCATATACCCGCAAGAACCCTTCCTGGCTGATTGATCCCTCCCAAACCTGCTGTGCATGGCCGATGGACAAGAAATGCTGAAGAGCGACTGTGCCCGCGTTCAGGTCAGGTGCCAATCGCAGCGAACCAGTATTCCAGAAGCGGACATCTGTGAGCGTCCCAGCCCGCCAGCCGTAGTAACCATTCCCGAGCTCGTTAGCCAGCCATGTGAGTTGTCGATACAAACCGGGGATTTGCTCTTCCACATATCCCAATGGATAGTTGAAGGCATCACCACCTGGAACAGTCGGATCCGTTACCCAGCCAGAGATATACTCGACCATCGCCAGAAGCACACGAGGATTTATGGAGTTGTTGAGCGCCACTCGCTCCACAATTTCAGCACCTGACAGCCATTGCGTGCCGACGGTCTGGCGATATGAAGATAGATAGCCACCCTGATCCGCCGCGAATTCTACAGTGTTAAAATCCGATGCGTGAGGCGAGAAAATGAGTTCACTATCAGGGATCAGTCGCTCGTCAGGTCCAGTATCGGTCAGCCGACGGGGAATCAGCAGCAGCTGCCCAGGATCGATCAAGCCTGGATTGACGGGGAGAGGGTCTGGAGATTCAACTTCCTCTGGTAAGACGCCGAAACGCACAGCTACGGAATGTATACTATCGCCGGGTTGAGCTTCATAGAGCAGCAGCTCCGGTTCTTCCATACTCATCGTCGTCGGTGTAGCCGGGAAGGTTGGAGAGGCAAGCGGCTCCGGTCGCGCTGGGGTATCCGTAGCCAAGGGAATTGGCGTGAAGATAATTTCCGATGGCTCTGCTGATGGCGGTGCCGGGGATGTAGGAGAGGGCAGCCCGCCTGAGCCAATCCCCCCAGGCGGGGGAACATCTGCTCGCGAGCATGCAAGTGTTGCCAGGATCAGCGCGGCTAGAGGCAGCCAGAGACTCCACCGTCTGGCGGTCCAACTGGCTTCGAAATTGCCCTCACCGTGAAATTTGATTGAATTCATTGCGGCACGCACACGCTTCTAAGACGACAGAACCCTTGCTCAAATAGCCATCATAAGGCCACTCAGCGCCGGACGAAACCCAGCCATCCATCTCAAACGGGATAGGACCATCAGCGGGAATCCACTCGCCATTATACTTCCGAGCGAGATGTAGATGCGTACCGGTGGTTACCCCACCCTCACACGATGCATGCCCGATTAGATCTCCGGCTTGCAGAACCGTACCAGCTTCCACCCGATGACGCGATTCGATATGCATATATAGCAAGACCCACCCCGTCTGCTCATAACCATCCCCATCCAGGTCGAGTAATACCTCCCCATTTTCCGCACGCACAACCAGCGCATCGGCGGCGGCTACAACCCACTCATTGGAAATTACACAGCCGAACGCGTTCCCGGGCGGGGCGAAGTCAAGCGCCGCCCATCCGGCGTAATCCCCCCAGGCGCTATGCGGTCCGCCAGTGAACGACCAGACTAATCCATCTTCAATCGGAAGCTGCAGGATCGGCTGCTTCAAATCCGCGGGCTGCAAAGGCTCTACACGCCGTTCAAATGGATCGCCAAAGAGGTCAGCATAAGTGAGGGCAAACCCAGTTTCACCCACGACCTGCCTCCATGCATCCGCGGGGTAGAGTTGGGAGAAAAACATCTGTACACCTGCCGTGCCGGCATTAATTCCCAATCCGGGGTTGATCACATGACCGTCCGTCATTATAAATGGACCCGACCAATCTGCTCTCCAGCGATAAAAGCCGAGGTTTAGCTGATCGGCCGCCCATGATAGCTGCGGGAAGAGACCCTCCCAGCTGTAGGCGACATAACCCATCGGATATAACCGACTTTGCGGCGACGGTTCGGATTGGGTGAGCCACCCACCTTGATATTCCAGGAGCCCTAACAATAGGAGCGGGTTCACTGAATAGCGCCGAGCAACTAGGTGGATGATGCCCGCGCCGCTCATCTCCACACCCTCCACTTCCTCCATATAACCCCGTAAGTATCCATACCAATGGTCCACCACGGAGTAGATATCCACGTAAATATTCGCAGGACCAAATACCAATTCAGAATCGGGGAGTATCTTGTGGGATGGTCCCGGCGGCTGCGGCTGCGGCGCGGGGATGTACAACGCCTGCCAAAC
>JAUWFP010000158.1 GCA_030606845.1 Anaerolineales bacterium
GTGTAGCCGAGCAGGCCTTCCGTCTTGTTCCCTGTGCCAACGACAAGGCCGTTAAACGCAGCCGACTGATCGTACAGGACGATCATCCGCATTCGGGCCATGACGTTTCCCCGCCGGATTTTACCCGCCTCTGGGAACAGATCGAAGATTGGGGTTGCCATCGCGGTGATATCCACGGTTTGCTCCCGGGCTCCCGTAGCCTCGATCACCAGCGCGGCATGGTCGCGGGAATCCGCGCTGGTCGTTTCATAGGGCATAAAGATTGCGAGAACATTCTCTGGCCTCAATGCTTCTGCTGAAAGGAAACAAGTGAGCGCGGAGTCGACCCCGCCGGATACGCCAACGACTGCGCGCGAAAAACCGGCGCGGGCGAGCTCGTTGCGGATGAAATCCACAAGAGTCTTCCGGACCCTATCGGTGTCGATAATCAGGGATAATTCTTCGTTTTGCATCGATTCTTCTGATCCTTTCTGGGTAGCATCAGGCATTTCCGTTCCTATCGAGGCAAAATCAACCAAGTTCAAATTGGAAAGAACGACTATTTGTTCCGTGTAACTATCAATATCCCACCGATCCCGAGAAGCGCAAGTCCCAGGGCGGCCAGTGTATCGATCCGGAAGCCAGCGATAAGAAGGCTGGGATCACTCCTGAAAAAACTTACAACAAAGGCTCCGGTAGTTATCAAGCTTAAACTTACCACCCCGAGGTTCCCTTGCGGGAGCCGGCCTTTGAGAGTAATCAGAGCGCCGACACTGAACAAGCTGAATATCGCACCGACAGCTTGTGTGGGCCAGCGCAGGGTCTCACTGTTAAACATGTCGAACCCTGTGAGCAGCGGGAATTGGTTTTCAAGGGGGATTCCGTAAGCGCACCCATCCAACCAGCACCCAAGCCAGCAGCTCGAGGCGATAATTGCGCCCGGGATTGCGAGGGCGTCAGCATGGACGGCGAATGATTCGCCCTTTACTCTCACGTAAATGCCCAGCCCAATCAACGCGCCGACGAACCCTCCGATCCCACTCAAACCACCCTGCCAGAGGTATAGGATCTCGAGCGGGCGGGCAAAATAGTACTCGCTATGAAGGAGGAGGAAGGTCAACCTGGCCATGAATAGGCCCGCAGCGAGCGTGACTGCCCCGGCGATGACCGGGTCGTTTATTATGCGTTGCCGAGGGGCGATGTCGGGCTCTGTTTCAGATGCAATCAGCCAGAGCATGGCTATGGCAACACCAACGGTAAAGAAGAGAGGGTATAAAATCTTGGCAGCTCCCTACGATGATGGCAATCATACCATCGGCACAGATAGGATTTCAATCTCCTGGCGAGATATCCTTGAAGAACCGCATGTAATAGTGCACAATTAGATGGGGTGAAAGTCGGCTGAATGTCCGCTTAAGTGGATAAGTCTAATCGAGTTCTCCTGTACTATATTAGTAATTCAGTCGAGAGGAGATGAAGGTAGATGACAATCATCGATTCGCCACTGTTTCTAAGTCTGCTCTACTTATTTCTGGTTGCCGGAATATGGTTGGCGGCGCTGGCGGTTGTTAACCCGGGAACGGGAGTTCTGGAAATCCTTGCTATCGCAGCGCTGGGCGGGGCAGGGTTGGGGACGATGTTCGTGCCGCTCAACGCATGGGCGCTGATCGTTCTTGCACTTGGAGGTGTGTTGTTTGTCGCCTCGCTCCGCTTGCCGCGGCCAGAAATCTGGCTGGGGTTTTCTGCGCTTGCTCTAAGTGTGGGCTCTGTCTTTCTCTTTCAACCGGCGGAAGATGGTGCGGCAGTTCACCCGCTGCTCGCGTTGAGTGTGTCCCTGCTCACTTTGGGATACTTCTGGTGGGCGATTCGCAGCGCTATAAACGCGCAGCGAGCAAGACCGACGATTGATCCTAATAGAGTCATCGGAGAAGTTGCCGAAGTGCGGACGGAACTGGATCCAATCGGGTCAGTTTATGCAGCGGGCGAGTTGTGGACGGCGAGGTCGGAGGACCGTGTAAAAGCGGGGAAGAAAGTTAAGGTCGTCGATCGCGAGGGCTTGATGCTCTTGGTGGAACCTAAAGAAGAAGCGAAATAGCCCTCATCTATTCAAGGAGGTTGTGGAAATGGGTCAATATATTTGGTGTTTGGTCGGTGCAGTCGGGTTGATTGGGTTGGCAATTATTGCCAGCGCAATCCGCATTGCCCAGGAGTATGAACGCCTGGTGGTATTCCGCCTCGGGCGCTGCGTGGGTGAGCGTGGTCCAGGACTTGTGTTCCTGATCCCTTTCATCGAGCGAGCCATCAGGGTCGATCTGCGCGAGCAGGTGCGCGAGATTCCGCACCAGACCTCGATCACAAAGGATAACGCCTCCATCGCCGTCGACTTCATCTGGTACTACAAAGTTGTCGAAGCCATGCAGAGTGTGATCCAGGTGGGCAACTTCGAATTGGCAGCGCAGGGTATGGCGACAACAACGCTGCGTTCGGTGATCGGTTCGATCATGCTTGATGAAATTCTGTCCAATCGCGACCACATCAACCAGGTGATGCGGGTGAAGTTGGACGAGGTAACCGAGCGCTGGGGCGTGAAGGTGACCAACGTCGAGATCCGCGAGATCATTCCGCCGGATGAAATTCAGGAGGCGATGACCCGCCAGATGACGGCCGAGCGTATCCGGCGAGCGGTCGTTACCGAGTCCACGGGTCAGAGGGAAGCGGCTGTAAACATCGCGGATGGTGAGAAGCAAGCCGCCATCCTGATAGCGGACGGTGATAAACAGGCGAACATCCTGCGCGCCGAGGGTGATCGGGAAGCCCAATTACTGCGGGCGGAGGGTTATTCAGCGGCTCTGGAGCGCATCTTCGGCGTTGCCAAGAAGATTGATCAGAAAACGATGACGCTGCAGTATTTCGAAACGCTTAAGGATATGGGCGCGAGCCCGGCCACCAAGTTCATCTTCCCGATGGAGTTCACGAGCTTGCTGGAAAACTTTACGAAGGGTAGTAAGTAGCTCCTGGTCGCAAGAGAAAGCTCGAAAGCCGAGTTAAACCCTGACATCCGAGCGGCGACGTGGCGCGATTTTCTCCCCATCTATCGTTTGGAGAAGCGTTGTTTTCGGAGTGATGCCTGGCCGTGGGTTGACGTGTTGGCTGCGCTAATCTTCCCGGAGACGGTGCGCTACGTCGCCGAAGTGGATGAGGAAATCGTAGGGTTCATCGTCGGCGATCGCCGGCGGCAGAAAGACCTGGGTTGGGTGGCGACGCTCGCCGTTGCCCCGGCGTTTCGGAGAAGGGGCATCGCAAGGCGTCTGCTCCAGGAATGTGAAGCTGGTTTGGGCACCTCGCGGTTGCGACTCTCTTTACGAGAATCGAACCGGGGAGCTTATAATTTGTATCTAAAAGCCGGCTACGCTGAAGTAGATCGCTGGCAACGGTATTATCGTAACAGGGAAGATGCGATCGTGATGGAGAAAAAAAGCCCGACTCCCTGAGCCTAAGCTGATGGAATTACTGTACCAGGGTCGTTTGTGAAGGTCGTTAAAGCTTCCTGAATGTATGAATGGTGAGAAATTTCCCTGATTACTGGGGAAAATTTATACTTTGACCGATCTGATTGGCTCTGGTACAATGTTCTGCACTGGGCGTTGTACCCTTCGCCCCGAGCGCCGCATGCGGCGCTCGAATTTTGAGGAAAGGGCTTGATGAGAGATGAAAGTATTACTGTTGAAGGACGTTTACAAACTGGGACGTGCCGGTGATGTGAAGAAGGTCGCGGACGGCTATGGGAGGAATTTCCTCCTACCGCAAGGTCTGGCGGCACTCGCAATACCGGGTATGCTCAAGCAGACTGAGCGCATCCGTGGGCAGGCTGAGAAGGAACGCAACCGGCTCAATATTGAGATGGGCTCGATTGCCGAGCAGCTTAACGAATTGACCCTGAATTTCGGTGTTAAAGCGGGCGAGACGGGAAAGCTCTACGGTTCGATAACTTCGGCGATGATTGTCGAGGGCATCGAGCAAGAGACAGCTGCTGTTATCGATCGCCGGCAGATCGAGGCACAGCCGATCAAAACGCTCGGCGTGCATGAGGTCAAAGTCCGTCTGACGATAGACCTGATCCCCGAAATCACCGTCGTCGTGCATAGAGAGGGTGAGCCGCCCGAATCAGCTTATGAGATCGAAGAACCCCTCGATATAGAACTAGAAGGGGCAGGACAATTTGCGGATCTGCAGGCGGAGCTCGAGGCGGAGGATGCAGAAGCTGAGGCAATAGCACGAGCAGCGGATGAAACTGTTCAGGAAGATACGGAGCCGGGCGAAGTGCATGCTGAAGCCTCCGTAGAGCCTGACGAAGGGGAGTCAGACGAAGAGAGTCAAGAGGAAGCCTAATTTCTAGCGAGCCTATCCGCCGGCGTATTTCTAAGAGAAGTGCGTCGGCGGTTTTCTGTATCTAGTATCTGACATGGAAGAGATCGGTCGTACACTACGAGAAACGCGCGAGCGGCTAGGACTTACGCTTAAGGAAGCCGAGCGCACTATTCGCATCCGCGCATCTCTGCTGGGGGCGCTTGAGCGAGATGAGTTTGACTCGCTCCCGTCTGCAACCCAGGCGCGTGGTTTTTTGCATAACTATGCTGAGTTCCTCGGCATAGACCCCGAAGAACTCCTGAGGCAATACGATGAGAGCAAACAGCCAAAGCGCCGGCGATCAATCGTGGCGAGGGGCAGCAGCAAGCCAACCGATAAGAAAAAGACCGTACGCCGGACGCGAAAGCCGAATTGGTTTTCTACAGACATCTTGGTCATCGCCACGATCACGCTGGGTGTGATTGTTGTCCTTCTATGGGGTGGGCAAAAACTATTTACCAGCATTGGCAGCGGGGAGGAAGCCGCTGCGGTGGCAAGTTCAGCGGATGCGATCTCACAACCCACCGCGATAAGCACTCCGTCTCCAGCAGTACCTGTGCTTGCGGAGGCGACACTACTGACAACCAATGATCCCACGGCGACACCGACTTTGATACTGAATGTTCTCGACCAGGTAAATCTACAGGTCATTGCCGAGAGGGAATCCTGGGTGCAGGTGCTTGTGGATGGCAAAGAGGCCTTCAGGGGCAGGATGCGTGCTGGTGAACAATCTGATTACCTCGGTGAAGAGCGCGTGGAATTATTTACGGGAAACGGCGGCGGCATTCGCGTGATCTTCAATGGACAAAACCAGGGTCTCATGGGGTACATTGGCCAGGTAGTTATCCGCGTTTGGACCCCACGTGGCGGGCAGACACCAACCCCCACTCAGACTCTAACGCCCACCGCTTCCCCTGAAATAACTGAAACCACAACCCCTGCCCCCATTATTCCTGAGACGTAAGTTAAACAGCCGATGGCAGCAACGCGTTTTCACCTGGTTTCCCTGGGCTGTGCGAAGAATACAGTTGACTCAGAGTCGATGTCCACGCTGTTAGGGCGCGTGGGCTTTCAAGACAGTGAGCGACCAGAGGATGCCGATGTTCTGATCGTCAACACCTGTGGTTTTATCGGACCGGCGAAGGAAGAATCGCTGGCTGTCTTACGTGAGCTCGCACAGGGGAAGAGAGAAGGCCAATTACTCATCGCTGCTGGTTGTCTGACGCAGCGCTATGGCTCGACTGTTGTTGAGCAAGTGCCAGGG
>JAUWFP010000114.1 GCA_030606845.1 Anaerolineales bacterium
CCGTTACGGCTGGCAATCAGTTAATCATAAATTCACAAATCTTATAGTACCGCGTCAGATTCCGCATGCAAAACGAAGAAGAACGAGCAATAACGTGTAAGAACTGCCCTGAACTGGATGCTTATATTAAGACTTACCTATTGGTGATCCGCTGCGTTTCGATCCGACCCATCATGAAGAGCCCGCAAGAGGGATGACATAAAAAAGAATGGCAAAAAAGTGAAACGCGCTTCCTGCCAGCACGAAAATATGCCAGATTGCGTGGTGATACGGCAGTCGACGCCAAACATAGAAGACAATCCCTACTGTGTAGGACAGTCCTCCCAGAAGCAGAAGGAGAAGACCCCCCGGGGCCATGGCAGCGAGCAAGGGTTTCGTCGCGAAGACCACTACCCACCCCATGCCAACGTAAAGTGCTAACGATATCAACGGCCACTTGCGCAGTCGTGTTACTTGAAAAATAATTCCAATGAGTGCGAGCCCCCAGACGACACCAAAGAGAGTCCAACCCCAAGCGCCGCGCAAGTTCACAAGAGTGAATGGCGTATAGGTTCCGGCGATAAGAAGAAAAATGACCGAATGATCAATGACCCGAAGTATTTCCTTTACACGGGGAAGCTGGACGCTGTGATAAAGAGTAGAGGCGGCATACAACAGGATCAGCGTTGCACCGAAAATACTGGTGCTTACAATGTGCCAGGTGTCTCCCCACACGCTGGCAAATGCCGTTAGTACGGCTAAGCCGCCGATTGAAAGAACCACTCCAACGCCGTGTGTCACACTGTTGGCAATTTCCTCACCGATGCTGTAGCAGGGTTTACTATAGGATGTCATATTCAATATTCTAACGTATTCTCGGCTCGTGAGTTGGAACACTTGTTACAGATTACGCCAATTCGCACTTATCCCTGAAAATCACAACCTGAACAGGCACGAACACTTCGTCGAAGCCTTCAATCGCTTGAAAGGAGGTGAAGTGTATACGAGTCTAACACCTCTCCGCCCAAACCATACGCTGTCACTCCGATGCGGTCGGGGAAAAGTTCCAGGATCACAAAGTGCGACTTGGCCGTGAAGAATTCACTTTCTTCTCTCGTATCCTGCTTGCTATAGAGTTTATTAGACCCTCCACCCGAAACGATGTATGTTATGCCATTCAATTCCAGCCGTTCATAGTTGTGGTCGTGGCCGGATAACACCAGGGCAACATTGGCTTCCTCGAATAGTGGGATCCAGGCTGCACGGATGGGTATCCCGTCATCAGGGTGATACCCACTCGTGAAAGGAGGGATATGGAAGACCACGATATTCGTTGTCGATGTGCTTCCTCCCAACCTTTCATGGAGCCAGGCATTTTGCTCCTCCCTCAAATCCAAAGAATAAAACTGCTGGCTATTGAGAAAGATAAATTGGTAGTCGTTTTGCGTGAATGCATACCATTCGCGTCGCCCCAACATGCCGCCAAAATCATCCCCTCTGTAACTACTCTCCAGCGGAGGAAATGCTGCGTAGTAGAAGGGCTGGTCCCGCCAATAGGCATCTTCATACCCTTCGTGATTGCCGAAGACTGGATATATGGGCGCTTCGTGGAGTAGGTCAGCTAGCGGTTGATAGAACTTCCTGATAAAAGCTTGCGGAGGGGAAGGATCTTGATAAACGTTGTAAACAAGATCACCAGTGTGAATGACCAATTCAGGGTGATGGGATGCCATCTCTTCAGCAAGTTGATAGGTTACTTCTTCTCCGAAGCCCGAATCTCCGATGACACCTATACGGATAGGCCAATCATTTTCCTGCGGCAATCGGATCTCTATGGGCTCCCAAACGCCATTCGCAAAGGAAGGCGGGTGGTGGACACCATCATCATCAGAAACACCTACCCACGCCTCATACAACGCTCCGGGCTCCAGGCCACTCAGTTTAATAAGGTGCGTGTCCGTCGCTGCGTCAAACGTGATCCACTGAGTCTGGTCTGATGGATTGCCATCCAGCGAGTAATATACTGCGCCTTCCGCCGGCGACTCCAGCATGAAGTAAAGATCTGCTTCTGTTTCTGAGAGATGCTGGATTGTGAGTGGGATTACGTAAGCGCCGAGAACCTTTGAAGAATCATAACTTGGAGGCGGGATCGTCTCCTCAAGCGTAGGTGCAATCGATGTTGTTTGTGGAGGGGGTAACATTGCTGGCGTTGACGTCCCGGGCAGCTCTATTGTAGGCGGCAGTTTGGGATATTCATCCTGCACCGAGCCCCCGGATCGAGCACAGCCTGTTAGCGCTCCCACCAAAATAACACCAGCGATAAAGCGGGTCACTCGGAGCTGACGGGGAAGCGGTGTTAAGATCGCTTTTTTGCGGCTTGCCAAAGCTCCTCCAATTCATCGATCGTTAGATCGGAAAGCTTACGCTCTTCTTCCCGTGCTTGTTTTTCGACATCGGAAAACCTTCGCCTGAAGCGACGATTAGCTTCGCGCAATGCGGCTTCCGGGTCAACGTCTCTCCAACGAGCGTAATTAACGACAGCAAACAATAAATCTCCGACTTCCCAGGCTACGTGTTCGTCTTCAGAAGCTTCTTGAACCTCGGCGAGCTCCTCCTTGAGCTTCCCCAGCACGCCATCGATGCCGGGCCAATCGAAGCCCACTCGGGCGACTCGCGCTTGAATCTCTTCCGCCTGCGTGAGCGCAGGCAGGTCAATCGGTACACCATCCAGGATGCCTTTCCCGGAGCCATCATTCTCACGCTCGACTTCCTTAAGCGCCTCCCAGTTGAGCAAGACCTGGTCGACATCCTCAACATCTAGGTTAGCAAAAACATGTGGATGGCGGCGGATGATTTTCGATTGAATGCTGGCGATAACATCGGCCATAGAAAAGAAGCCCTCTTCGGTCGCGATCTGGGCATGGAGGACAATTTGAAGCAGCAGATCACCCAACTCCTCCTGCAGCGCATCCATATCTTCAGTGTCCAATGCCTGGAGGGCTTCATACGCTTCCTCCATAAGGTGATTCCGCAGGCTTTGATGTGTTTGTTTAATATCCCACGGGCACCCATCGGGCGCACGTAGATGTGCCACCGTCTCCTGGAAATTCTCGAAAGCGGACTCCACTGGCATCTCCGGTAGAAAAAGCGTCGTCATAGTGCCGATGCTCTCGCTGTGATCAATTTCCGCCAGAGGGAGATCCTCTCTCCATCCATCGTCGGTTCCAGCGTTATGTAACAAGCTGGCAGGATGCTCAGGTGGATATTGATTCAACAAGGTCAATTTAACATCCGCAGCGACGAGTTTGGAATATAGCTGCCCGACCAAAGCTGGAGTGTCAGGTGGAAATGGCGGATGAAATCTTCCTGCAATCTCTAGAGCGTCATAAATCGAAAGGCCATCCAATGCATCGAGCCCAAGTAGCCCCAGACACGGCTCAATAAAACTTATTCCATGGAGCACACGAACCGAGAGCTTATCCTCCGCGGCCAAACGTAGGAGAGCGCTTACCGTCGCCTCGCCAATCGTTGGATCACCGGGAACTGCGTAAACGACAGGTGGATTTCTGCGCACCTCCTCGAGAATTTTATTAACGATGGCTGTATAAACCCCATCGAATTCATCGATCTCCTCGTAGAGATGGTCGAAAGTGATTAGCTCAAGTTGCGGAGGGAGTGCATCATGGACAGGATGTTGACCCGTTCTGAAATAGATGACCTTCGAGCCCGTGAGCAATTCCCACACTCTGCGTGAGACAAACTCCGGCGAACCCGGCCCCAATCCTACAATCGTCAAATTTGCTTCCAAAACAGCCTCCTGATACAACACGAAAGGCCGGGGCGAGTTAACCTCCCCGGCCTGGTTTTTCCACAAACAATAAAAGACGCATAGTGCCTGGATCGATCAGCGTTTCGTATACGTCGGTGCCTTGCGCGCACGCTTCAAACCCGGCTTCTTGCGCTCCTTCATGCGTGAGTCGCGAGTGAGGAACCCTCCGGATCGCATCATCGGTCGCAGCTCAGGTTCCATCTTAATCAGGGCTCTTGCTACGCCGTGCATAACTGCACCCGTCTGCCCTGTGACCCCGCCGCCTTTGACGTGTACGGATATATCTAGCTTGTTTTCCATCTCCGCTGCTTTCATGGGATCAAAAATGATATCTATGTCACCCATGCGAGTGAAATACTCCGCGCCAGGTTTTCCATTGACAACAATATTTCCACTGCCAGGCGTAATACGGACACGGGCTGAGCTAGTTTTTCGTCGTCCTATGCCTTCATAATATTTCTCAGACATCAATCCTACCTTCCTCTAACATTCTTATCGATGTAGTTCCGTGCGACAGCTTCCTTAAGCGCAGATTATTCAAATTTCAGTTTTTTAGGTTTCTGTGCACTATGAGGATGATCAGCCCCTCGATAGACTTTTAGCTTTTTCATGAGCTTCCGACCGTAGCGATTATGAGGAATCATGCCCCACACCGCTGAAGTGATAACGCGATCCGGGAACTTCTCCAATTGATTACGGAGTGTTATCGCCTTTAGGCCACCCGGGTAACCCGAATGGCGATAATACACTTTCTGATCTAATTTCTTTCCCGTAACGGTCACTTTTTCACAATTAATAACAATGACAAAGTCTCCCAAATCAACACCGGGCGTGTATTCGGGTTTACTTTTCCCTATCAGGACCTGAGCGATACGCGATGCCAGACGCCCAAGGTTCTCCCCTGCCGCGTCAACGACATACCAGTCTCGAGTTACATCATCGGGTTTTGGATAATACGTTTTCTGCACGCTTCTTTCTCCTGCATTCCTTCGGTTTCGATCTCTACTGCTTCAATGGCTTCTGCTAAAACCGCCCTAAATTCCATGCGGCCTTATTCGTATTTTACGCTGAGAAGGCACAAACCTTGTGAAGGCGCTAATCCGCCGTCCCATTTTTGATTAGGGTTCTGCATCGCAGCAAGAAGATCGTCCATTTCCATCTTGCCAATTCCAACGGCTATCAGTGCAGATACCAGCCTTCGCACCATGTGGTAGAGAAACGCATTTGCCTCAATCTCGAACCACAGTTCATCGTCCTGCAGATTCCAAACCGCTTCAAAGATCTCCCGCACCGTGCTCCCCTCTGGTCGCGGTGCGCTGCCAAAAGCGCCGAAATCTTTCTCGCCGACGATCATATCCGCAGCACGGTTCAGCAGTTTGATATCCGCTTCGGCTCCGATACGCCAGGCGTAACGCTCTCTCAACGGATCCCGCGTTTTATCAATGAATAGACTATAGCGGTAACGTCTGCTGACGGCTGAATAGCGCGGGTGAAAGTCTTTCTTTGCCAGCAAAGTCTTCCGAACAGCGATATCGTGTGGCAGATTGGCGTTTATCGCCATACTGAGATTTTCGGGCGGGTGCTTCCATACGAGTTGGTAAGCAATTACCTGACCTCGTGCGTGCACACCGCTATCGGTTCGCCCAGCTGCTCTCAGGGAGCTCTCTTGCCATCCGATATTCTGAAGTGCCTGCTCCAGTTCTCCTTGGACGGTTCTCCGCCCGGAAGCCTGTCGCTGGAAACCTTCAAATTTTGTGCCGTCGTAAGCTACGATCGATTGGTAAGCTGCTAAAGACGGAGTTTCTTCCTGCCCCGTCACGGCCGGTTTCATCCGAGCCTATTCTTCTACGAGTTCTAAGATGACCATCTCCGCGGAGTCACCGAGGCGTGGCCCGAGTTTAATAACCCGGGTGTATCCACCTAGTCGATCCACATAACGCGGGGCGATATCATCAAAAAGCTTCATCACGATTTCGTTGTCATTCAACCGTGCGGCCGCCAGGCGACGTGCGTGAACTGCTTTCGCTTCTCCCGCTTCGTTGCCCTTCTTCGCCAGCGTGATCAGCTTTTCCGCGCCGCCTCGCACTGCTGCCGCTTTTGCTTTGGTTGTTTTGATTCGCTCGTGACGAAAGAGATCTTTCATCAGATTCTTTCGCAACGCTATACGATGGCCCTTTGACCGGCTTAATCTTTTACCTGCAACTTGGTGTCTCATCAATCCCTCACTCCGCCTCTTCCGCCTGCTCCGACTCTTCGTCAAGATAGCCCTTCTCAGACAAGCGCTCCTTGAGTTCGTCGAGGCTCTTCTCGCCGAAGTTGCGGATGGATAACATCGCTTCCTCGCCCTTTTCGAGCATGTCAAGCACTTCACCGACGTTCGTAATTCCCGTTCGCTTGAGAGAATTGAAAACCCGAACTGTGAGATCAAGGTTCTCAATGGGAATTTCATAAACCTCATTGGTAAGGCGAGTATCTTCCTCTTCCACTGCTGCGACCATCAGGCTCTCTTCTGTAACGCCGCCGATATCGCGCAGATGCGCCATGAGAATTTGAGCGCTGCGACTCAATGCTTCCTCAGGTTTGATCGTACCATCGGTCCAGATCTCCATAACCAGCGAGTCATAGCTAGTATCCTGACCCACTCGGGCGCGCCCGATTTCGTAGTGCACCCGTCGTACTGGGTTGAAAATCGCGTCCGTCGGAAGCTCTCCAATGGGTAGACGACCGCGCTCATCAGAAGGAGAATAGCCCCGTCCCCGTTCAACGTTCATCTCGATTTCAAGATGCGCTTTATCGTCATCGACAGTAAACAGATAGAGTTCCGGATTGACGATCTCCACTTCAGCAGGAGCGATGATGTCAGCCGCCGTTACAACGCCCTCACCTTTCACATCAAGACGCAATCGGGCGGATTCGCCCTCGTGCAAGAAGAGACGCAGTTTCTTGAAATTCAGCATCAATTGCAGCACATCTTCACGGACGCCAGGAATGTCTGTGAATTCATGCGGAATATCCGTAATGCGAATGGAGCTTACTGCAGCGCCTTCCAGGGAACTTAACAGAATCCGTCGAAGAGCGTTGCCGACCGTAATGCCATATCCAGCCTCAAGAGGGCT
>JAUWFP010000039.1 GCA_030606845.1 Anaerolineales bacterium
GCCTGGATAATCGTCGGGTAGCCAGCGCAACGGCAGAGCGTATCCTTCAAGGCATCCCGAATCTCTATTTCACCGGGGTTCGGGTTCTTCATTAATAGAGCCGCGGCGGTCATCATTTGTCCCGGCATGCAGAAGCCACACTGCAAGGCACCATATTGGACGAAAGCCTCCTGCAGCGGGTGCAGATGACCATCCTGCGCCAGTCCTTCAATCGTTAGGATCTTTCGCCCAGCGGCCCGCTCTGCCGGATAAACGCAGGAGAGAATCGGTGCATCGTCGATTAAAACCGTACAGGCGCCGCACTCCGCTTCGCCGCACCCGATCTTCGTACCGGTCATCCCCAGACGGGTCCGGAGAAGATCAGAGAGCAATTCCCCGGGGAGAACATCGATCTCCTTTTCCACTCCGTTTATCCAGAATTTCATCGTTTTATTCTCTCAGACCAAGGCCAATACGTGGGTTTCATTCGTATTTGCTCGCAGCCCGTTCCCAGGCTTCCGTGATCGTGCGCTTGAACAGCGTCGGCAGGATATGTTGCCGATAAGCCTTCGTCGATCTGTGTGGGCTGGTCCGCAACTTCACTTCTCGCAGCAGCTGTTGAACCGCGCTTTGATTAATTTCGGGGTCAAAAGACTGACCACGTAAGACCGCCTCAGTCTTCAGCGCCCGCAGCGGCCGCGGCCCAGCCGGTCCAATAGCAATTTGAAGTTCCTCAACTTTGCCGCCGCTTCCTCGCCGCAGCCAAATTCCCATGTTCAATATCGCGATCGCCACGCCCTGAGGGCGCATGACTCGCCTAAATGCCGAGCCTTCTCCTTCGCCAGACAGCGGAACGCGAAAAGCGACGATAATCTCTCGTGAACGGTCAAAGCTCGGTCGACCTGGTCCTTCGAAGAGCGTCTCAACCGGAACCCACCTTCGCCCCTCCGCAGAAGCGAGTTGGGCTTCCGCCCGCAGGCTGATAAGGGCGATCGTCCCATCACCCGCTGGAAGCGCATGTCCCACATTGCCTCCAAGCGTTGCCACATTTCGGATCTGGGTGCCGCCGATGAGCCCACATGCTTCGGTGAGTCCTTGAGCGTGCTTCTGGATGCTGACATCCCGAATAATTTCATAAAGCGACGCCGCTGCTCCAATGTGAAGGAAACCATCCTGTGTATTTATCGCCGTCATTTCAGGAATTTGGGTTACGTCGACCAATGTATTAACCGCTGAATGCCGTCCTTGCTGGAGATCGAGCAAGAGGTCAGTACCGCCGGCGACGACAGCAGCGCGATCGGGTTCAACGCCCAGCGCTGCCAGTGCATCTTCGACGGTTGAGGGCTGTAGATACTTCTTCCAAAGAGCCATATTCGCTTCTACTGAGAGGATTGAGGATCCGGTGGCACTTTACGGTTAGCGAGGCTGCTTAACGCCGGTCACAGATCCACTCTGTGAACGACCACCAATCCGAGGTTCACTGATTCTAGCATCTGGCAGGTCGCGTTTCAAGACCCTTAAAGAATCTCGCCGCCTGGACGGCGATGGAGATAACGCCCCATCCCAGCCTTACCCTGCCATTTGCCTTCATCTACAATTAATTGTCCGCGCAGGAACACTTTCTCCGGGTACCCCTTCAATTGCCAGCCTTCGTAGAGATTGTAATCCGTACGATGCTGGGCGAATTCCACACCGTAGGTTAATTCACGCGCCGGGTCCCAGATCACGATGTCAGCATCCGATCCAGGCAATAGTGCGCCTTTCTGCGGATACAGCCCGAAGATCTTCGCTGCGTTCGTGCTTGTTAACGCGACGAACTGGTTGGGAGTGATCCTCCCTTGTCCGACTCCATACGACCAGAGAATCGGCATTCGATCTCCAACACCGGGAAGACCATTCGGGATTTTCGTGAAGTCATCTGCGCCCAGTTCCTTCCCGGGGATCATAACGCTCTGCCCCTCATACTCAATTGGTTTGGTCCCATCATAGAAGAAAGGACAATGATCCGTCCCTATGGTTTGCAACCCACCATCCGCAAGCCCGTTCCATAGCGTTTCGTTATCCTGCGTCGTCCGCATCGGGGGAGAGCAAATCCATTTAGCGCCTTCATCTCCGCGCAGATTCTCAATTGTGAAGAAGAGATAGGGAGGGCAGGTCTCGCCCATCACAGGAGTGCCGCGTTGGCGTGCGTAGCGAATCTGATCCAGTCCGCCAGCCGTATTGACATGAACGATGTAAAGAGGCGATCCGGCTTGCTCTGCCAGCGCGATCCCCCGCAAGACCGATTCGACGGCGCCCCAAGGTGGTCGGGTAAGCGCGTGCCATTCAGGCGAGGTATGCCCTGCCGCAAGCGCCTCAGCGGTTAGAATCTCGATCACATCTCCATTCTCGGCATGCATCATCGTGAGCATCCCCTGCTCAGCCCCCAGCCGCATAACCCTGAAGATCTCGCCATCCTGGAGTCGGAGACGTCCGTTATAGGCCGTGAACACCTTTAATGTCGTAATCCCTTCGTCGAGCAGCGCAGGGATTTCCGCCATGACGTCATCATCCAAGTTGGTGATGTTCATATGAAAGCCGAAATCGACCGCCGCCTTCTCATCCGCTTTGCGGTGCCAATTTTCGATTGCCTGCCGCAGCGAAGGCTGATCTTGCGGTACAAAATCCATCACCGTCGTCGTCCCGCCGAATGCTGCCGCCTTATGCCCTGTGTAGTGATCATCGGAGGAAACCGTATCGAACATCGGTAAGTCGAGATGCGTGTGTGGGTCAACGCCTCCGGGGAAAACGAGTTTTCCCTCCGCGTCGATGATTTCGGCGTCATCTGCGGCGATTTCTTCCCCAATTGCGGCGATCCGCTCATCGCGGATGAGCAAATCCGCTCGAATGACTTCACTGGCGGTGACCAGCGTTCCAGACCGAATGAGTATCGCTGTCATTGATCTTCCTCGTTGTTCCTGGTGGGATGTTTCAGGGTGTCTGACATCCCAATTTCAGATTGGGCAGAGAAGCCATCATCACAATCCGTTCGTTCACGGATGAGCTTCCACAAACGATCACGCTCATCAGATGGGGGTACTCGCAAATCGCGCACATCGTTCGCCTGCGTTAAGCGCTCGCCGGTCGTATAAAGGAACGTAAAACGACGCCATTTTTCCGCCGGTATGGGCCTGGGCAATTCGAGTAGTGGACCCAATAATATCTTGAAGTACGGTTCATCTGCCCGGGGATGATCGCTTTCTTCCCGTAGAAGTTCCCCTCTCGTCAACAATTCATGCCCCAGGACCTTGGCGATGTAGCGCACAGACCATTTCTCCTCGCCGAAAGCCGAGGTGAGGAAAAAGGCGATCCAATCGACACGTATGGTTTTCGGTCCAGTTTGAAGAGGAATCCGGTACCAACCCAAAACCCTGGCGATCTCCAGATCACGCGGGTCTTTCATAACCGCTACCAGGATAAGGTCTTCCGGATAGATTTCTTCCATCACGCCCAATTTTGATAAGGAAACGGACCGTCTTCAAGATAGCAAGAAAACGTCACGACCATCCGTGCTCGGGAAAAAACAGGCAGATATTCCACACTCCGTTCTCACGATGGAATGGGACATCCGCCTTTCTTCTCAACAAGGTTCCCTTTATAGAAGCGTCTTTATATCAAACCAACACGCTCGTTGAACTCAACAATCAATTGATCGATCTCTGGCAGAAGCGCCTGGATCGAGGTCCAATAATCCCGATCGTACCACTGCGCCATGATTTCCTCGTAGGTCCGGCCCTGCTGCTCGACCCAGGTGTAGTATTTCAAGTTATGAATCCTGCGTCGGTCTGTGTAGCGAGTTTCCAGCATATGGTCCGTTTTCAGCCCATGCAGATCACGAGCGAAGTGGGCTGCAGCTTCCACCTCCTGATATTTACCATGTTCCTCATGCATCTCTTTTAAGCGGCTTTGATAGAGTTCCATGGAATCAGTAAATACCGTGAGCACGATGTCGTTTTCGCCCAGTTCATAATATTTAGCGAACTTAATCGCCATTGCCAGGTTGGCGATGCTGGAGAAGCCGAGCAGTTCCAGGTTCGCAATAAAAGCCTCGGGCACCCCTTTTCCAACCAGGTACTTATGGCCTGCCGGCTCATTGAAGAGACGGGCCAGGTTGACAATCACATTGTCGTCGAGAGAGATGATCATATCGGTATTTTTCACATTGTGGATCCAGGGGACGTGTTTATCACCGATGCCCTCGATGCGATGTTCTCCAAAACCATTTTCGATCAAGGTCGGGCATTGCCAGGCTTCACCGGCAGCGATCCTGCTTGTCGGGAAGATCTGCTTGAGATAATCCCCGCAGGCGATCGTCCCCGCCGATCCTGTTGTCAGCACAACCCCAGCGTAGTTGTCCTTCTGGCGAAGCTCTTTTTTTAGCACTTCCTCCATTGCATGTCCGGTGATGTCATAATGCCAGAGGTAATTACCGAATTCGTCGAACTGGTTGAAGATAACCACATCGTCGCGGGTCTCGCGAAGTTCCCATGTCTTGTCGAAGATCTCTTTCACGTTCGACTCGCTGCCAGGCGTGGCAATAACCTCACCAGCTACTTTTTCCAGCCATTCGAAGCGCTCCCTGCTCATTCCCTCTGGGAGGATGGCGATTGATTCGCAGGCCAGCAGTGAAGCATCATACGCCCCGCCGCGACAGTAATTCCCCGTCGATGGCCAAACTGCCTTGTCCTTAACAGGATCGAACTGGCCCGTGACTAACCGTGGGACCAGGCATCCGAATGTTGCCCCGACTTTATGGGATCCTGTGGGCATCCATTTCCCAACCAGGGCGATGATACGCGCATCAACACCGGTCAGCGAACTCGGAATCTCCAGATAATTCACCCCTCCGTAACCACCACCTTTCGGAGTGGGCTCATTCTTCCAGGTAATACGAAAGAGATTCTCTGGCGTCACATCCCAGAGCCCAAGCGAACTAAGCTTCTCTTTAATTGAATCAGGGATCAAGCTTGGGTCTTTCATCTGCGCGAAAGTTGGGATAATGAAGTTGCGTTCCCTAACTCTCTCAATGGTTTTCTCTAGCCTATCTTTATAAATTGTGAGGTCAATCATAATGTTTCGTATTACCTTCCTTTGGATGATTTTTTGTTTTCTAAACTACTGGGTTTCCGGACGATATAGAGCGGTCGGCCTTTAGCCTCATCGTAAATCCGACCGATATATTCCCCGAGGATCCCAAGAGAGATTAGCTGCACGCCTCCTAGAAATAATACCGCGATCAAGGTTGTTGCCTGACCAAGAAACGCCGGGCTTCCAACCAGTCTGAACACAATTACTATGGGTATGGCGATAATGCTCACGCCCGCGGCGAAAAAGCCGAGGTAGGTCGCAATCTGAAGTGGAAAGTAGGAAAAACCCGTGACGGCATTGAGCGCCAGGCGCAGCATTTTACGAAACGGATACTTCGTCTCTCCAGCGAATCTCGCAGCTCGCTTATATGGCACCCCGGTCTGGCGGAAGCCAACCCACGCGGCCATGGCTCTTGGAAAACGATGCATCTCGCGCATCTGAGATAGCGCATCGACTGCCTGCCGGTCCATCAGCCGGAAATCCCCGGTATCCAGTGGGATCTCAACATCGGTAATGCGGTTGATCAAGCGGTAAAACAAGGCTGCCGTGGTTTTCTTAAACCAGGTCTCACCCTCCCGCTCCGTGCGCACGGCGTACACGATTTCATAACCCTCGCGCCATTTTGCCACCAAATCGGAGATGACCTCAGGCGGGTCCTGCAGATCAGAATCCATGATAATCACAGCGCGGCCCTGGCTGAAATCCATCCCCGCGGTCACGGCGATTTGATGCCCAAAATTCCGGGCGAAAATAACAGGAACCACACGTGGATCTTCTCCGCTTATCGCTTCGATCCACGCCGAGGAGCCATCCGTCGATCCATCGTCGATGAGAATGAGCTCCCATGGATCACCCAGGTCATCCAAGACCGCCTTCACCCGATAATAGAGTTCCGGAAGCGACTCGATTTCGTTATAGACCGGCACTGCGACAGAGATGTTAATTTCGGATTTCGTCATTCTATTTATCCTCCGCCGTTCTACTTCACATCAGCATCCAAAGCACTTTGGAGTGCTTTGAGTGTCGGTTCAATCACAAGCGGTTCGCCGGCGGCATCCATCGCCCGCGCTACATCCTTCAACCCATTGCCAGTATTCAGCACAACGACACGGTCTCCCTCCGCAAGGAGGTTCTTCTCAACTGCGGCTAACAGTCCAGCATAGGCAGCCGCCCCCGCGGGTTCGGCGAACACAGCCGCATCACGACCAAGTTCTGCAATCGCCTCCAAAATAGCGGAATCTGGAACTGCTACGTAAGCTCCACCGGTCTCCGTTGCGGCTCGCAAGGCGCGTAAACCATCACGCGGCATATCCACCGAGATGCTGTCCGCCAGTGTATCGGCGCTCACAGGGAGTATCTCCTCCGAACCAGCCTGAAAGGCATTATAAATCGCAGCCGATCCTTCAGATTGAATCCCATAAAGCCGCGGGATTCTTTCGATCCAGCCCAATTTATGCAAATCCTTAAAGCCTTTATGCAGACCGGAGATGATGTTCCCATCCCCAACGGACACGAAAACAGCGTCCGGCGTGAGCCATCGCTCCGCTCCGGAGCTCTCGCCATCGCTTTCAATCGATAATTGCTCACAAATTTCGAAAGCTGCGGTCTTCTTTCCCTCGGCCGTGAACGGGTTGAAACCCGTATTTCGGCAATACCAACCGAATCGCTCCGCCGCCTGAATGGTGAGATCAAAGGCATCATCATAGGTGCCTTCGACGAGGACCACACGTGCGCCGAAGATCAGGAGCTGCGCGATCTTTGCCGGTGGGGCCGTCTTCGGGGCGAGTATTACGGCGGGCATCTTTGCCGCTCCTGCCATGCCAGCCAACGCCGCGCCCGCGTTGCCGGTTGAAGCTGTAACGATTACATCCACACCGATTTCCTGCGCACGGGCGACTGCGACGGCGCTGGCGCGGTCTTTAAAAGAAGCGGTTGGGTTTCGCCCATCATCCTTCAACCAGAGTTTCCCAAGACCTAATCTCCCAGCGATCGGCTGCAAATCAAAAAGCGGCGTCCAACCCACTGCCCTCAATGGAGTTCCCAAATGCCCTGGGTCTTGTACGGGGAGGAGCGGCAAATATCGCCATATGGAAGATTCCGATGACCGTCTGATGTCACCGGGTGAGACATCGCGACGGATCCTATCGTAATCAAGGATCACATCTAGATTCCCGCCGTCATGCGGGCAGGTATATTGAATATCCTCTGGCCTGAGTTCCTGACTACAGATGGAACAGCGATAGCCTGTAAAGTTCGCCATCTACAGCCCTCGTTCTCCGCGGATATAAGGCAAGCCCAGCGCTGCCGGTGCGCCCATGCGCTTGCGGATCGCCTCACGTGAGCCAATCACGAGGACGACGATGGTAAATGCATAGGGCAGCATCTGCAGGAAAAATCCCCAATAAGGATTGTAATAGAAGGGATTCCGAAGGCCAAAAATCTTCAGCGGCCCCTGGATATCAAGGATCATTCGACGGAGAGCGCCGAAAGCGTAGGATCCCCCGGCTGCACGAATCGGGTCCCACTGCGCGAAAATCACCAGACCGATGGCGATCCACCCCTGGCCGGATGTGGTGAGATGGCTGAACCACCCCGGAGAAACGGCCAGGCTGATCGTCGCCCCGGCTACACCTGCGAGCATCCCGCCGACCAAAACATAGAAATAGCGCAAGCGATTTACATTGATACCCAAGGCATCCGCGGCTGCCGGATATTCACCAATCGCTCGCAGATGAAGCCCCGGCCGTGTGTGGTTGATGTAATACCAGGCGAGAGGAACCAGCAGATACCCCAGATAAACCATCACGCTTTGGTTTTCAAACATGATAGGACCAACGAAAGGAATGCTCACCAGACCTGGAATGCTAAACGAGGGTAAAAGGGCTACAGCCCCAGCCTTGCTTAACCCCTCGCCGAAAACCATGCTCAGGCCTGTGCCGAGGAAGGTCAGGGCCAGGCCGCTTACAACCTGGTCGGCCTGAAACTGAATCGTGATTAGCGCATGGACCTGGCTCAGCAGGCCAGCAACGAGCATGGCGACAAACATTCCAAGCCAGGGATTGCCTGTCGCTAAGGCTGTTTTATAGGCGCTCATGGCGCCGATGAGCATCATCCCCTCAAGACCAAGGTTTAGAATCCCTGACCTTTCGGTGAAGATCTCCCCGATTGTTGCGAATAAAAGAACCGTTCCGGAGGCGACGCCAGCTTGCAGGATGATGATTGGGTCCATGTCTACGCCTCCTGCCCTACTCGTACGAGTCGAATGCGATTGCGGAACAAAAAATCACTTCCAATCAGACAGACCAGGATGATCCCCTGGATGAGCATTGGAATACCTGATGGTTGGATCTCCCGACCAGCCAAGAGCAGTCCACCGAAAAGGATCGAAATCGGAACGACCAAAATAGGGTTGAGCTTCGCCAGCCAAGCGATGATGATCCCCGTGAAGCCGTAGCCGGATGAGATCGCCCCCTGAAGGCGGTGTACAACTCCAGAGATCTCCAACATGCCGCCCAACCCCGCCAGTGCACCTGAAAGCATCATCACCAAGATTGTATTTCTCACAATGTTGATTCCCGCGTAGCGCGCGGCGCGCGGGTTGTCTCCGATCAAGCGAATCTCATACCCCCACCGGCTGCGGTACAGAATCCACCACACCACCCCAGCGGCAATCATGGCTATGACGAATCCCAGATGGATGGTAAGCCCTCGAAACATAGGCACCTGGGCTGCGTAATCCGTCAATCGCGGCAACCAGGCCGTTTTGGGAAACTGGCGGCTCATCTGGAATCCACCTTCGGACCATACATCGAAGATAAAATAGTTGTTCCACGCCACAGCGATGTAGTTCATCATTAGCGTCGATATGATTTCATTGACGTTATATTTCGCTTTCAAATAGCCAGGAATAAATCCCCATAAAGCGCCTGCGAGCATACCCATGACCATCATCGCCGGGATCATCAGCCACGGCGAAGTCTCTGGCGGAAGAATTGGTGTAAGCACGATTAAACTTGCCCCGAAGGCACCCAAGTAAAATTGACCTTCAGCGCCAATATTCCACAGGCGCATCCTGAAAGCGACAACCGCCGCCAAACTGACGAGAATGAGCGGAGTAGCCTTTACCAAAGTGTCTGAGAACACGCCGATATTCCCAAAAGCAGCCATGGCCATGAAAACATAGGCACGGATGGGGTCTCCTCCCACAAGCATTAATACGATACCTCCAAGAACCAATGCAAAGGTTACAGCACCAAGCGAAACGATTAATCCCAGCCACCCCGGTTGCTTCATGCGGGGTTCCATCCGCAGACGGAACCGTGTTCCACCAAGGTATTCAGCAAATAATGAAAGGATGGTCCTCATCGACTCACCTTCCTTGTAGCGACCAGATCTTTCTGCCGGGTCCCGGTCATCATAAGACCGATTGTTTCGGAATCAGCTTCCATCACCTCGCCCATGATTTCTCCCTCATAGATCACATAAATTCGATCCGAGAGTGAGATAAGTTCTTCCAGTTCCTCCGAGATTAGAAGGATCGCAGCGCCGTTCTCCCGCTGCTGGAGCAGTAAACGTTGAACGGTTTCGATCGCCCCAACGTCTAAGCCGCGCGTTGGCTGCATTGCAATCATCAACTTCGGCTCGCAGGAGATCTCGCGCGCCAGAATCAAACGTTGTAGATTTCCTCCCGAGAGCAAGCGTGCAGGTGTTTCCACTGTTGGCACTATGATGTCATAGGCTTCGCGCAGCGTTTCTGCTTGAGTGTTCGCAGAGAGGCTGTCAATGGACCACCCCTTCGCGATCGGCGGTTGCCGATACCCCTTCATGATCAGGTTGTCAGTGATGCTGAGATTTGGGGCTGTGCCGACATGGGTCCGGTCTTCAGGGATGTGTGAAACGCCCGCATCGATTACCTGTCTTACATGTCTCGATCTGCGCTGCCCTGACATGTTACCTTCGATGAGCACCTGCCCATGGACAACCACTTTCCCTTCTGTGATCGGGCGAAGACCGGTAATAGCTTCAGCCAACTCCGTTTGCCCATTTCCAGCCACGCCGGCTAAGCCGACGATCTCACCAGCCGCAACGTGTAGGGATAGGCCTCGTAAAGCCTGAATGCCTTTATTATTCAAGGCCTTGAGCCCTTCCACAGCCAGAACAATGTCTCCAGGAGTTTGCTCGACCTTATTCAATCGAAAGAGTACATCGCGACCTACCATCTCGCGCGCCAGGTCATGCTTCGTTATCTCTTTAGTGAGCAAACCCTCTGCGCTAAGCTTCCCCTTACGCAAGACTGTAATCCGGTCTGCAATAGCCATGACTTCATCGAGTTTGTGGCTGATGAAGATGATTGATTTCCCCTCGGCAATCATGGACCGAAGTGTAGTGAACAATTCCTGAATCTCCTGCGGAGCCAAGACCGCTGTCGGCTCGTCCATGATAAGCACATTCGCCCCACGGTAAAGCATTTTTAAAATCTCAACACGCTGCTGCTCACCGACGGATAATTGCCAGATTCTTGCTCGTGGATCGACCTGGAGACCATACTGCTCCCCGAGGTCGGAGATGATCTGATCATAATGAGATAAATTCATATTGAAGCGCGGTTCATCGAGGCCCAGGAGGATATTTTCCGTCACAGTTTGAGTGGGCACGAGCATGAAGTGCTGGTGGACCATGCCAATCCCGTAGTTGATGGCATCTCGAGGGGAGCGAAGATCGACATACTCACCTTCAACCCGGATCGTACCTTTATCAGGTCGATACAATCCTGTGAGGATATTGACCAGAGTGCTCTTGCCTGCGCCATTTTCGCCCAACAAGGCGTGGATCTCACCAGACCGCAAGGAGAAATCAACCTGGTCATTCGCCAAGACACCAGGAAACTGTTTGGAAATCCCTTTTAACTCAACGACATTGAGGTGGTCATCCATACTCTGCTCCGAAGATGATGGGTCGACGCCCTTATCGGACGTCGACCCTTTTTCTGTTTATTTGTGTGGACTACTCCGGCAATTCCGCAGTAATGCCCTCAGCCCACCACTTCATGCAGTATTCGCAGCCTAACCCAAACTCGGGGAAGGCATCCAGGTCAACTTGCTCAAGCGCTTCACCCTCGGGAACAATCAGGTTGCCTTGATTGTCATAGATCGGGCCCGAGAACACATCGAAGCGGGTGAATTCTCCCACCAGGGTGCCGGCCACGAGGTCACGAACAGCCTGGATCACATCTTCCGGAAGCTCAGCTACACCGGGCTGCAACTCCTCACCCTCCATAAAGCCGTAAAGGCCGAGCGCTCCGGTATCACCATCAAAGTAATCCCAACCGGGGGTATAGGTACCCGCGATCACACCTTCAGCGATCTCTGCATATACCGGTCCCCAAACCCAGTAAGGCGCAGTCAGGCAGGCGTCAATTTTGCAGGAGCCGTACCAGTCATAGGTGACGCCCCATTTGCCCTTTTCCTGCGCGACATCAGCAACCGCAGGGGTGTCGGCACCCGTGAACACTACCTGAGCACCGGCATCGAACAACGAGGCTGCGGCCTCTTTCTCGATGATGGGATCATGCCAGGTGTTGATCCAGCGCACATCCAGCGTGCATTCTGGGCAGGTTTCCCTCATCCCCAACGCGATCGCATTGCCAAGGCGAATCTCCTCTGGAATCGGGAAAGTCGCCATGTACCCCAGCTTCGGGTTTCCGTCCATTTTTGCCCGTGCGCCAGCGAGCATCCCTGCCGCGTACTTCATGTTTTCCATAGCACCGAACAGGTTACCGAAGTTGGTCATGTTGGACTTGATGCCCGAGATGTGGATATACATGACATCCGGGAACTCCTCGGCGAGGACTTCCATGGGATCCATGTAGCCAAAGGACGTGCCAAAGATAAGATCAAAACCCTTCCGCGAGAGGCTGCGGAAAATTTGCTCTGAATCGGCTCCCTCGGGCACGTTCTCGATATAGGCGATGTGGACATCCGGCACATTCTCTGCGACATATTCCAGGCCTTCGAAGTGCGCCTGGGACCAGCCCCCATCATCGTGAGGACCAATCAGGACCATGGCAATATTGAACTTGCCATCTTCAACCGCGGGGATCTCGAAACCA
>JAUWFP010000042.1 GCA_030606845.1 Anaerolineales bacterium
TTTGAAGTTGGGGCTGAACCATCGATTCCATCCAGCGCCATGCCTAACGCCTGCACACCGCAGGAGACATCACCCGCTGCCTGGTAGCGCATGGGGATGGAGATGTTTGTGAAGTCAGGAATCGAATCCGTGCTTTTGGGATCTGATGGTGCCGAGACCAATGGCGCTTCAACACGCCGCGGCAAAGGCATGGGAACAGTGAAGTCGAGCGGCGTGAGCGCACCACTCTCTGACGCCGTCACGGAAGCATCGCCGCTGCTCGAATCGGTCCGTATTTCTACCGAGATCGGCGGCTCAAGGAGGCAGGTCGGTTCACCGTCGCCGCAGTCTGCTCGTGCCGGGAGCGCGAGAACGAAAAGCGCGGCGAACAACGCCGCTACAGTCAAAGCACGGATAAATTTCATGGCTGGCCCCTCCTTAAAGGAAGAAATCCCCGCTAGTACCAGAGAGCTATATAGTCTACCTTAGCATGATTCACCTGAAGATGTCAAATGTCGTGACCGGTTTTGACTGGATTTGAAAGGGTTTGGGTGTGTTTAATGGTTGGTGTTATCGGGTTCTGTTGGGTGTGGATCCCTGTTAATAATGAAAATAGACTGTTCGTAAAGGTCAGCCTCTACTAATTATGAACATGGATTGACAACGGGCCGACACATGGGTCAGCCCCTACATGGTTTGATTGAAAAGACTGGGGATTGAGGATCGGCTACGCCTTATCGGCGATGACCCACGCGGCGTGGTTCTCGCGCTCGACGGCGGCATCCGCACCCATCCCTGCCAACCTATCGGCAATGCGTTCGGCGCGTACGAAGTGGCTGCGCATAAATGCAATTTTCTCAGCGATGGCGATGAGCTTGACCGCGAAGCGATCGATATCCGGCTCCTCGATCACCAGCCGCCCGCCCGGTGCAAGCACACGCCAGAACTCGGCCAGGCTTGATCCCTGGTCGGTGAGGTGGTGGTAGGCATCGACGACGATGATGCGCTCGAAGCTCCCATCTGGAAATGGCAAAACCTCGGTGTGGCTCCCGACTGCGTCGAAGCCCCCTTTGATGTTTGCCTGCTTAAGCATCTTGAGCGAGCTGTCGGCGATCACGATTTGATCGATCTGATCGCGCAGCCGTTCGGCGATACGACCCGTTCCGCCGCCGGCGTCAAGCAGCCGGCCGCGCGTGGGCAGCCCGGTGACTTCGTTCAAGCGGCTATCCGCCGGTGGGCGGATCAAGCGGTCATATAAGGGAGCAAGTAAGTCGAAGTGATCCAAGGTTGTGAGTCTCCTTAATGGCATTGAGTCTACCGCAAAATGGAGCGAGTGAGGGATCGCTTTTTCTTTTCTGCCCCCTAAATCCCCCAATGCCCCCTCCGCTCTGCTTCGGGGATGCACGCGAGGGGACTGTTGGGGGACTTATCATCCCGAGCTTGTCGAGGGGCCACTCCCCTCGCGAAGCACTCAGAGCGCAGCGTGGAGCACACCCCCTGGATCAAACGTCGAGCTCTCAGCTCAGACCAACCATCCAATTCCAAGGAGAGTTATTCATCTCCACCTTCTGCCCTCACACCCCCCAACAACGATAAATCTGGCTCTACGTTTCGAAGGGACGTCTCTAAGGAAAATAGTCCTGTACGAATTGGAACTCTGCCTCTTCACCGATCCGTCAGCCGTGCGTCAGCCAGAAAGAGGTTCATAAGCAATCATACCTGCTAAGATGAGGGCGGTTAATCAAAGAAGAATTATTAAGCACGGATGGAGGGTAGGACCGAACAATGGCTGAGCAAACGAAAACACCCTGGCTGTTATGGCCTTTCGTCGCGCTATGGCGGCTGGTGACCTGGATTCTGGCGATGACCGGGCGACTGGTCGCGATTCTGCTCGGGATCGTATTCATGGTCGTCGGTGTCATTGCAACATTGACGGTCATTGGCGCAATCATCGGCGTGCCGATGTTCCTGTTCGGCGTGCTCCTGGTTTTTCGGGGGTTGTTCTAGCAGGCGAGCTTTCACCTGTGCGGCTTGTAAGCTGGACGCGGAAACCTAATAACACTGCAACTTCTCGCCTGATAATACGTAGATAAGTACAGAGAACGAAATTTCCAGAGGAGGTTGGAATGACGGATGAAGTAAAGCGATTGTTTCGATCGCGTGAAGACCGAATGGTAGCGGGCGTCTGCGGTGGTCTGGCGGAGTATGTAAATCTTGACCCCACGGTCGTTCGGCTTTTATTTGTTGCGGTCTCTATCCTGGGCGCTGCGCCGGCTATGGTGCTGGCCTACCTGGCGATGATGATCATCGTGCCGGAAGAGACTATGATCGAAGTGTCGTCGGGATCCGAGTAGACATTGTCCGCAAGCATGACGCCCAGGGCGTCATGCGCGGCGGCGGATGCCGGAATACAAGGCACTTCGTTTTGAGGGGCAGGTCCATGACCTGCCCCTCATGTTTATTTAAATCTACGCAAAATGTTGCCGCAGGCAGCGCGGCAGTTCCATGGTTAAAGAAAAGCCAGGAGCCTCGAGGTGAGCGCTCCTGGCCGTGGTTCCAGTTGTCTCTTAAGAATTTAGGACTTGGTCGCCTCGATATAGGCTTGTCCATATAGGTGACCCTGAACGGCGTAGGCGTAAACGATCGTGAAGATTACCCCGACGAGACAGAGGATGATCCCCAATCCCGCAAGGAAACCGGCGACGATTGTACCCAAGAATGCGAGCAGGTAAGCGCTTGGTGCGGCGCGGACGTGAGCGATGATGTTCGTTGGATTGATCGCTTCACCCAGGTTATCGGTTGCGGCTAGTTCGCCCACCGCTGCTGGGAAGAAGTAGGCCAAAGCCAAACCATAGATCACGGCGAAGCAACTAAAGCATATCGTGACGAAAGCGAAAAAGGAGACGGCAGCATCGCTCTCGATAAAGGAACTGGTGACTCCTATCGGCAAGGCGAAGATTATTAACGGAAGCGCATACACAAATCCGATTACGAACATCTTCAGGCCGAGCACGAGAATGCCGCCGAAATCTGCCCAGTCTGGTAGGGGGGCAGCGTCACCGCGGATGACGCGCCGGGTGAGCTCTACCATCCATCCCAGGAGTGCGAACTGGCCGATGACTGGAATGAATGAGATCACGGCCGTCAGGACGATTTTCTTAATCCAATCCTCATCCTGGAAGGGAAATGAAAACGATAAACCGAAGTCCATGTTTGTATCCTCCTCGTTCAACTAGTTGACTATTTTATCATCATTACTACTGCAGCGAACTCGTGCGTGTTCATATCCTGGTTTATCGCCGATGAGGTTTGAAAGGATCGCTTTTTCGCACCCGCTATTCTAATTCGCGCCATGCCCCTTCCACAATGTCTTCGTCATCGGTCGCTTCTGGTGGAAATAGGCGCGAAATGACCCAGAAGATGGACATCGTCGGCAGCAGCTGCGTTCCCGGGATCAAACTTTCGACCACCGTCACACCGCGCAAGGGAGAGAGCCCGAGGTAGCCGAGCAGAGTCCACGCTATCGGAGCGGAAAGGAAATCCAGGCTCAAGTCGAGCAGATCGAGCAAGATGACCACGATCAGCGGTGTCGCCCGTAGGGCTGTGAAGAAACCTGCTTCTTCCGGAAGTTGAATGCGGCGGACACGCCAGATCACCCAGCCCAGAACGAACAGCGTCAGTCCCAGACCGATTGCAGAGAAGGTCAGAACGGCATACAGGAGAGGACGCCAGTCGATTTCAGTCATAGTGCCTCCAGGATAGTTTCATTCCGTCAACTCCTGACGTTGGAAAATGACAAGGGCTAGCGTTTCTCTAACTCTACGGCTCAAAGGGATAGCCTACCGGTATGAGCGTCCAGGATTTGTCGAATTCAAACATCCCAGTGATGTCTAGATCACTGTCAAAATCGCTTGACCCTATATCCTCGATGCCAAAACTCAAGACAGAGAAGGAAGGAGGGTAGAAGCCGAGATAGGCGTCGGAGAAGCCCGGGCAGGTAAAACTACCACTTACGTCCGCGGCAGGGTCCCCGGTTTCTGTGATCGTCAGGTAAATTTCGGCGACGCCGACAGTCTCAAGTGCGTTTGGGACTCCGGGCGCGCACTCACCTTCGATGCTGATGAGCGCTGTGCTTTCACCCTCTATCTTGCACTTTCCATCCGAGCCTTGAATGAAGCCATTGTATTTGTAGCCGACGAGACAATCGTCGGCTTTGATCACCGTTCCGTGGAGGGTTACGAGGCACCACGCATCCGGGGTTGTGTACCCCTTGACGAGCATTTTCTCCTTATCACGCCCGGGGCTGAAGTCGAAGGTGTGTTTGAGTTGGAGCTTGAAGACGACCGGCTCTTCGGGGCAGTTCGGGAAGATGATGCCGACGTCTTCTGGTACGCCTCCTTGGTCCACCTCATCTCCGCTGGAATCCACCGGGCTACCCTCGCCCTCCGGGGTCTTAATCGGCGCGGACTGTGTGCCGCATGAGGCGATGAGCGGCACTACCATTAGTATGACAACCATGAGCGTTACGAGCGGTTTCGATGATTTCATGAATGTGTCCTCCACTCCTCGAAGTAGTTTAAGGTTGGGACGCAACTGTATGGGATTTTCAAGAGGTTTGCAACTGTGGTTCTGGATAACGGGATACAAAATGGAAGTTGTCTGCCGCCGTCTAAATACATTCCCTCCCGGCTCAGAGGAAGAGAAGCACGCCCATCACGACGAGCGAAGCGTAGATGATGCGGTTGAAGCGTCCACCCGATACCATCTTGTTCGCCCGCCCCCCGAGGAAAATCGCCAGCATGATGATCGGCAGCGCGTATGCGTAGAGACGCAGCACGGCGGGCGTCCACAGCCCTGCCAAACCATGACTGATTAGGATCATCCCTCCCGTCGGCAGGAAGTAAGCCTGTAGCGTCGAGCGAAAGCTCTCCGGCGACCAGCCGCGCAGCGTGCCGTACACCACCACCGGCGGACCATTCGTGTTGTACGCGCCCCCCAGGATTCCGGCGATCAGACCGAAGGCATAGGCCAGCTTCTCGTTTCGAAAGGTTGGCAGCTTCGGAGCGATTAGATTGTAAAGGCCAAAGGCGATCAGCAAAGCGCCCAGGGCGCCTTTGATCACCGGCTCGGGAGCGGTCTTGAGGAAGTACAACCCAATCGGAATCCCCACCAGAGATGAAACGATCAGCCGCCAGGCAGCCTTGAGATCTACTTTGCGCCAGCCTCCTGTTATAAGGATGGTCAGGGCAATCGTCGAGGCGCCAAACGCGGTCAGGGGTGTCGCTATCTGTATGCCGACGACCAGCGCCAGCAGCGGCATGGCGATTAAGGCGTCTCCGAACCCTAGCGCGGAGCGCGTGAACGTTGAAATGAAGAGGATGAAGAGGACAAGGATGATGATCGCTGTGGGTTCCATTGTAAGCTCATCAATCTTTCTTCGAACCAAGTCGCGGCCGAGTAGATATTGTGTGCCGATTTCTCAACTAATCTCTGAGCGCATCCAGAATTTCCAGCGCTTCTTCGATTTCCTGCCTGTTGGTATTCCCTCGTTCAAGCTCTTCATCCGCTCTGCTGCGTAAATCTGACAGAAACGCAGTCCCCTCGTCGATCCCTTCGCTCTTACTGCCATCTGTTTCAACAAAGGCGACGATCAGGTCCTTCGCCAGACCATAATTGCCGGCTTCACGGTAGAGCGCGTACAAAGCAGCAAGGCGTTCGAGGGACGTCTGGTTCTGAATGCTGAAGAGGACGATAGGCTCGAATGGGTCCAATATTTCATCCGCAGCCGGTTGGTTTGAAACTTCAACCCCGGCGATGAGGAGTTCGAGCGCGAGATCGAATCTCCATTGAGCTTCCTCCACATCGCCTTCTTTTTGGTAGATCTCGCCGTCCATTTTCAGCAGTTCTGCCAGGGAGAGGATTCGTTCTGCGTCATCGCCCTCGTTCGTCGAAAGTAAATCAACGATGTCGCTAACCGGGCTTAAACTTAGCAGTGAAAGGGGGATTCCAAAGACTCGTGCATAGGCATCGGTGATTTCTTCCCTGGCTACGTCGACATCGCCTTCGAGGGCGACACCGCGCAGTCGTGCCAGGGTGGCCTGAATGAAACTGAAAGAGCGTTTTATGAAGTCTTTTTGAAACATGAGAGGTCTATTATATAGTCAGCAGTAGAAAGTGGGTTGGCGATTCGAATCCGTTTCCACTTATCAGAGTTGAAGCATGGCGCTGGCAGGATCATACAATGAAAAGGCTCGTCGTGTGTGCAGCGAGCCTCTCAGTCACGGATTGTCGTCAGTGCGCCAACCATGGATCGAACCTGTGAACTTGGGTTAGGAGCGCTTGTGTCAGGATTTGCTAGGGTCCATACTACATAGATGTTTCGGCAGTGTTATGTGAGGCAATACGGATGGTCTTGGTTTGTTAAAGGGCGGACGGAAAATCAGAATCAACAATGAGGGTAATGCAATGTCAACCAAAATTGGGAAAAGGAGTTTGCTCCTCTTTATTCTAGTTATTGTGGCTGGGTTGTCCTTCGGATGGTTCACTACAGCAGAACATATTCGAGCACGTGGGCTGTCCTATTTCCAGGATGGCAATCAAGTTCAACGGCATCAAGCTGTTCTCGATGGTAACGCTGGAAATCCATGGCAGTATCGAGTGCTTTCAGTTTATGTTGTGGAAGGACTCATCCATTCCTTCGAGGAGTATGGCGCTCCATACCACACCGCGATTAGTTTCATTTTGTTTCGGGCTTTCGTGGATATTGCTATTTTTTTTGTTTCTTTTCTGTATTTTCGAAAATTGGGGCTTTCAACAATTCATGCGCTGATCGGGATGAGTCTATTAGCATGGGGAATGAGCTATGCTCATTATGACAGCGACTTGCAATTGAGTACGTATCTTGATGTCTTGTTTTACTTACTTGCAGGAGTATGTATCCTTTACAGACGACCCATCTGGATTATCCCCGTCACATTTTTTGCAGCGCTAAATCGAGAAACGAGTGGATTAATACCTTTCCTGTTTCTCTTTTCTTTCCTTAATAAGGAAACAATTACGAATGGATTTAAAAATCATAGGAGGGACATGGCCATATTTGGAGCAGCTTTCACGCTCTATGTTTCTGTTTTTTTCCTTCTCAGGAATTTTTATGGTCCGCAAACTCTCTTCATTCCTTATGAGCACCATCCTGGATTTGATCTACTGCGCTTCAATTTGACCCGTTATGTGACATGGGACAGATTATTTGCAACACTGGGCATCATTCCTCTTTTAGCAGTAATAGGCTATCAGAAGTGGACTGAGCAGCTGAAGATATTCTTCTGGGTCATCGTCCCTTTCTGGTTCATAATCCATCTGTTCGGCTCTGTCATCGCTGAAACAAGACTTTTATTAGTTCCCTATGCGATGGTGTTTATTCCCGGGGCACTGCTATTTGCCCAAAAAAGCGTTGCGCCTGACCGCAATTCCGCTAGCGCTTCATAGCCGCGGGGGTCTATTTGTCGTCGTCGAATAAGGCATAGATATGGCAGCTGAGAATATCGCTGGTGTCCTTGCCATCAGCTCAAGGTTTCACATAAGGCGCTGGTCAGTCATACAGTTTATGTTATTATTGGAAAAGTCTCGTTGGTAATTCATTCGATAATTTGTGGAAGGTGTGCAGACAATCGGAGGGCTTGCGCTCTCAGATTAGCACGCCACTTTTTTCCATAGAAGTTCGGCAATTTGCAGCAAGTTATCGGTGAACAACTCGCTTCAATTCATAGTAGAAAGGAAAGGAACTTCGATGAATCTGTTTAACAAAATTCTGAGCAAGCTAGGTATCGATAAGACGGAAGAGGAAACTGCCCCCAAGGAAAAAACCACTAAACAAATGTCGCACGCCGATTATGCTGCAGATCGAGCTGACCGGCTCCAGCGGATTCGCGACGTCCGCGCTTCGAAGGAGATTCCCCTCGTCGATGTGATGGACAAACTTGAGAAGATGGCCGCTGAGAAGAATATGGAGCTCGACTGGAAGACTTCGATTGCCGATCTGCTGTTCCTACTCGATATGGACAAAAGTTATGAAGCCCGGAAGGAACTTGCGATCGAACTCGGATGCCCTGCTGAAAAGATGGATGATTCCGCGCAAATGAATACCTGGCTTCACACTACCGTTCTCGAGAAAATTGCGGAGAACGGTGGCAATATCCCGATGGAATTGTTGGACTAAGTTTGCCGGGACACCGAAGCAATAGCAGCGGCTAGATTATCGATCCTCGGGATCTCTAGCTATTAACACAAAGAGTATTCCCGAGATCTCTGGATAACCTAAATAGAAAGCGCCCGAAAGGGCGCTTTCCCTGTTCCCGATAAAGAAAGAACTTTTGGTTTACTGCTCGGAGAAATCACTCAGAGAACTCCCGCATAAATGCGGGATCCTAGTATTTATTATCAGAGGTGCGCCGTACAGGGATCGAACCTGTGACCTTGGGCTTAAAAGCCCTAATGTCACTATGCACTAGGTAGCTGTTAACAAACCGGACAGAGGTGTTATTCCTGTTCGTATACAGATTCTTGCTTGATTGCTGGCCCGAAGAAGAATGGTCAAATAATCAATATAAATCTTGGTAGAAATTTTATATAATAAGGAGAAACATTAGGAAATGGAAGAGATTTGACCAATCGAACAATTGTGCTTTTTTCACATTTGTAATAATATTGAGAGTAGGTAAATCTCGGTTTGGGAAAAAAAATAATGCTGAAGAAGAAAGAGTTTCAAAATAAAATTATTTGTGGGGATACTATCGAGGTATTGAAAGAACTTCCAACTGGCTCCATAGACTTGATCGTAACTAGTCCCCCATACAACCTAAGAAACTCAACGGGAAATGGCATGAAAGATGGTCGAGGTGGCAAATGGTCAAATGCCGCCCTGCTAGATGGCTATACTCATCATAACGACAATATGCCTCATGATGAATATGTTGAGTGGCAACGAAACTGTCTTGAGGAAATGCTACGAGTAATCCCCGACGATGGAGCGATCTTTTATAATCACAAGTGGCGCGTCCAAAAGGGTTTAATACAAGACCGACAAGACATAGTTATGGGTTTCCCTGTGAGGCAAATAATTATATGGAAACGACAAGGAGGCATCAATTTCAATCCTGGTTACTTCTTGCCAACATATGAAGTGATCTACCTAATCGCGAAGAAGAAGTTCAAGCTAGCGCCAAAGGCGAATGCCATTGGTGATGTATGGGAAATCGGCCAAGATGGCAAAAATATTCATCCAGCGCCGTTCCCGCTAGAACTGGCCACAAGATGTATTCAATCAACAGAATCTAAGATAGTTTTAGATCCATTTATCGGTTCTGGCACAACTGCTGTTGCGGCAAAAAATCTAGGGAGGATATTTGTGGGTATTGATATTTCACCAGAATATTGCGAACTGGCAAGGCAGCGGATTGATGGAACACAGTATATTGCAGACCAAGAAGAGAATATCCGTCAGGAATCCTTTCTATAAACTAAATGCATCAGGCTAATAATTACTGTGCCATTTTCGGAGATGATTCATGGAGGTTTCCTTTACAAAGAAACCTTCTTTGTTTTAAATATAGGGAGGAGCATGAAGATATGTGATCATGGTGTCGTATTACTAATGGGAGATTAATAAGTGTTATTCAAGTGTAAATGATTCGTTAAACAACCTGCCAATTTCTGATTTCTTGATACGAAATTTTGTTCCATGGTTATGCCCCGTTCTCGCATCGAAGTCAATTACAAGGGATCCATCATTTACTAATTCTTCAATTGAATCTGTCTTGATGTCCCGCATGAGATACGCCTCTTCGTACCAATAATACTTCCTGCCTTCTTGTGTCTTTGTCTTCCGGTGAACAAGTAGAGTGTGATTGAGCTTATCTCTTAACACCTGAGCAATATCGTTTAGATCGTAGAAAATAGGGAATAACTCTCGATAATTGGGAAATGCTCTCCCATCGACATCATCCGACCAATCTCCATAGGATTCGTAGATCCCTGTAGCATCAGGTTCAGCACGATATACTTCTGATGGTTCGTAAATGAATTGAAGCCGGTCCTCATCAATTTCAATAGACAAGCCACGGACAGAGTATCTATGGCCATAAGTGGTTGAACGAAAACTCATTTCTTCCTCAGAATATTTCTTGCCCGCTTCGGCGTGGCGCCAACCCATACTACGGAGTAGTTTTGGCACAGATGCAGGTGGTTGTGGTTCTTTGTGCAATAATGTCAATAAGCTTCCCCCCTCTAACTTCTTCGTCTTTATCTCTACATCGCCAAAATCTGGAAGTTGGAAATTGTTTTCTGGAACCTCTAGTAGATCTTCCAAGGTGTTCCCTGCCTCACCATCATTTCCTGGCCGAGTACCCATGTGCCACTGATGCATGATGTTTTTCATCAGCAAGATTAGGTTATCAATAGTTTTTCCCATTTTGATTTATCTCCTTTTTCTTATTCAACTTATTGATGGTGATGAGATCAACTGGATAGATTGATATTATTCAGAAAGGGAAAAAGAGGAAACTTTAGATAATCTTTCGATAAGAGGCGTTATCAAAACAAAAATCCCGCGATTATGCGGGATCGGCTTTTACCTGGGGCTTAAAAGCCCTAGTGTCAGTATGCACTAGTTAGCTGTTAACCTACCGGACAGAGCTGTTATTCCCGTTCGTATACAGATTCTTGATAAAGTCTAACGGTTTTAAGCTGAGGTGCTGGGGCTTGGTCCTTCATCGGCAATTCAAGCGTCTACATCATACAACCCTGGCAGCAAATTGCGTGCATCCCCGGTCGTCTCCAGCGAGATTGGAATGAGAAGGCCGGTACCTCCACATCACGTGATGCCTTATTATGGGCTCACCAAATCGACGCAGTCTACTTTCGTAGCTGCCAGAAAAGGAGATACCGACCCATGAACAAGAATAGCATGTTATTCGTAGGACTGGACCTTGGAGACAAGTACTCCTACATCGCCATTCTCGATAAGGAGGGTGAACTGATCGAAGAAACTCGCCTACCCACCACCAAAACATCCTTCCACCAGCGGTTCTCTATGCTCCCTCCCTGTAGGGTAGCCATGGAGGTCGGCACCCACTCGCGCTGGGCAAGCCATTTGTTGACAGAGCTGGAGCATGATGTTCTGGTCGCCAATGCCCGCAAGCTCAGAGCGATCTATCACAACCCCCGCAAGGATGATCGGGCCGACGCCGAAACCCTCGCTCGCCTGGCGTGACTGGATCCCGAGCTGCTCTCCCCAATCTACCACCGCTCTCCTCAGGCGCAGGCCGATCTGGCTGTTTTGCGCTCTCGCGATGCTCTCATCCGCTCCCGCACGCTGCTCGTCAATCATGCCCGCAGTATCGTGAAGAGTTCCGGTGATCGTTTGCCTTCTTGCTCTGCCAACTGCTTCGCATCCAAAGCTGCGCCAGCCGTCCCAGAAACTTTGCGTCCCGCATTGTCCCCTATCCTCGAAACGATCGCCTCCCTCACCCAACAGATCCGTGAATATGACAGACAGATTGAGCAGCTCTGCCAGGATCAGTACCCGGAAACAAAGCTACTTCGAAATGTCAGCGGCGTTGGACCCATCACCGCTCTGGCTTATATCCTCACGCTCGAGGATCCAAAGCGTTTCATAAAGAGCCGCGATGTCGGACCCGCAATCGGACTAGTCCCCAAACGGGATCAATCCGGCGATCGGGATCCCCAGTTGCGCATCACCAAGACTGGCGATGCCTTCCTGCGTCGCCTGCTCGTCTCGTCCGCCCAATACATCCTGGGGCCTTTTGGACCCGATTGCGATCTGCGACGATGGGGTTT
>JAUWFP010000202.1 GCA_030606845.1 Anaerolineales bacterium
TTCTATCACTAGGAGGACATTATGTCCGTAGTCGGCGCCTTCTGTGTAAGTGTAAATCGAGAACTTTGCATCAACTCTCAAATGCCGGGCAAGTGCGCCGTGTGCGCCGAAGTTTGCCCCCATGGTGTATATGCGCTTGACCCTTTTACAGGGGTGATGCATATTCAGAACTACAATGCCTGCGTGGGCTGTCGTATCTGTTCTGAATTTTGCCCCGTTGACGCCATTCGCATTAACCCAGCCGAATCCGAATATCTCAGCCGGTTCCCCTGGACATTGTCTACGATTGAAGAGATCCACCATAAAGCCCAAACGGGTGATTACCTGCTGAGCGGTTTCGGCACGCAGCAGCCAACCCCCCATTTTGACACCATCACAATCGTCCCCAGCCAAATCGCCAGCGCCGCTCCACGTGATAAATATCGTGAAGAATGCGATATGGAAGTTGTCATTGGCGAGGACACTTGCGAGAAGCCTCTTCGCCTAAAGCTACCGTTTGTATGGGCGGCGATGTCGTACGGTGCGCTGAGTAAAGAAGCCAAATTAGCGCTAGCGATTTCTGCTGCTCAAACTGGAATTGCCACCAATACTGGCGAGGGAGGTCTTCTTCCTGAAGAAGAGTGGTTGTCGCGCGGCTACGCGGATAGCGACTTCACGCAAAAAGAATGGGATCCCGGCGGGCACTTGATCATTCAGTGGTCTACCGGACGTTGGGGTGTATCGGTTGATTATCTCAACAGCGGCGATGCGGTTGAAGTTAAGATCGGACAAGGCGCTAAGCCGGGCATGGGGGGGCACCTGCTGGGCGCTAAAGTGACTAAAGAAGTCGCCCTCGTGCGCGGGATACCTGAGGGATCGGATGCTCTCAGCCCATGCCGCTACTACGACGTCCAAACTATCGATGACATGAAGAACATGGTCGAGTTTCTGCGCGATGTGACGGACTATCAATTCCCCATCCTTTTCAAGCTCGGTCCTTCACGCCCCTATGATGACGTATCCGCCTGCATTGAAGTTGGCGCAGACGCGATTAGCATTGATGGGTTGGTCGGTGGTACTGGCTGCTCGCCAAATGTCGTCACCCAGGGCGTAGGAATTCCCACAATCGCCTGTCTTCCCCCGGCCGTGCAAGCGCTGAAAGATCACGGCGTTCACCGCAAGGTGAAGCTGATCGCCCTTGGCGGCATTCGCAATGGATTGGATGCCTACAAGGCGATGGCAATGGGGGCTGATGCGGTTGGTTTCGGCAGTGCCGCCGAAGTCGCCATGGGCTGCCGGGTTTGTTACGCCTGCCAAAAAGGAAACTGCCCCTACGGAATCACCAGCCAAAAACCTGAATTCCGTGCCCGCCTCGATCCTGTTGAGGCCGGGCAGAAGCTGACGAACTTCATCCACGCCTGTGCTGAGGAAGTAAAGATCCTAACGATGCTGTCAGGACACAACAGCATTGCAGAACTTTCCACCGAAGATATTCGTGCTATGGACCTGAATACTGCAGCGCTGACTGGCCTCAAGCTGGTCGGCTATGAACGTCCTTTATCCATGTGGGAGGGAGGCTTCACCCCCGCTGCTCTTTCGATTGACAACGGGAAATAAGCAACTGTACTATCTTGTGTGATTTATACAGCCGATAGACTGAAAGAATTCTCTCTGCGGAGACGTCATAATACTCCTCAGGATAACTTATGCAGAGGATTCTTCTCTATCGGTTGTGTCTCTTCACCCCATTCGACTTAATAGAACCCGATCGTCCATTGTAAGAAAATCTCAGGCGCGTTAGAATTTAACGATCCCGGATAATTCAAAGTAGAATCAAAGTCTATTCGCTTCCAATTCCATCGTCTCCTTATATTCATCTTCGTGTCCCTGGAACCTAGGGGATATATAATAAAATGGATACATCTCCTGAAAACTATTCTATAAGAAAAGGATTTCAACTATGAGACCTCTGGCAGACGGAACAACCCCCCCGAAAAACAGTTCTTATTGGGTCGCTCTCCAACAATTTGATGAGGCTGCTGCTGTACTTGGCCTCGAGGAGGATATGGGAGATCTCCTTCGACATACCAAACGAGAATTAACCGTAAATTTCCCGGTCACAATGGACGATGGCTCGATTCGGGTTTTTACCGGATTTCGGGTCCACCACAACACTGTCCGTGGTCCGACGAAAGGGGGCATCCGTTACCATCACCTTGTAGATATGAATGAGGTCCGCGCCCTCGCGATGTGGATGACCTGGAAATGTGCGGTTGTAAACATCCCTTACGGCGGGGCGAAGGGCGGCGTTATTGTTAATCCGAAGGATCTCTCCGAAGCTGAACTCCGCAAACTCACGCGCCGCTACGCAACCGAGATATCCATCGTTATGTGCCCTGAGGGAGATATCCCGGCTCCTGACGTTGGAACCACCCCCCAAACAATGGCCTGGATTATGGATACCTACTCCATGCACCAGGGTCACTCCGTCAACGCCGTAGTGACGGGTAAACCGATAGAGATCGGTGGCAGCCTGGGCAGGTTTGAAGCAACCGGGCGCGGGGTTATGATCACCGCCAGGGAAGCTTTAAAGACGGTTAGAAAATCCTACAAGGATGTGACCGTCGCCGTCCAGGGTTTTGGTAATGTCGGAGCGGTGACAGCCATGTTGATGCAGGAAGAGGGGGCAAAAATCGTCGCCCTGTCTGATGTATCCGGCGGGATTTCCAATCCAAAGGGCCTGGACGTACGAGCAGTAGCAGAATATTGTGAGACAAATGGCAAATTAGTTGGTTTCCCAGGGAGCGATGAAATCTCTAACGAAGAGCTTCTCACCTACCCCGCAGACATTCTCTCTCCTTGCGCTCTCGAAAACCAGATAACCGCCCAAAACGCTGATAAAGTTCAAGCATGGATGATCGCCGAAGGCGCCAACGGCCCCATGACCCCCGAAGCAGATCGCATCCTTGAGGATAAAGGGGTTTTCATTATCCCCGATATTCTCTGCAACGCCGGCGGCGTGACGGTTTCCTACTTCGAGTGGGTGCAAAGTCTGCAGTTCTTCTTCTGGAGCGACGAAGAGATCAACCAGCGTCTCGAACGGATCATGGTGAACTCATTCCATGCCGTTATGGCAGAGGCAGAAAAACGTAAGATAGAAAGACGAGTAGCAGCCCAGGTCCTGGGCATCGACCGGGTTGTAAAAGCTACTGAGTTGCGAGGTATCTATCCATAGAATCCAATCTCTGTGATATATAGAAGATATTCAAAAAAGGCGATCTAGGGCTAATCGCCTTTTTTGATTTTCCCCACATAGAATCAACACTTTTAATATGTTTAAATAAGGTTAGTAGTCGTAGTAGAGGGTGTGAGTATGTGGAGGAAGAGACTGAAGGAGTCGCCGACACCCACATAGGAGGAGGTAAACAAGTAGAGATAGCATATATTGGGGGGATTTGCTTTTGTGCTATCTACAGCAGCATTGTGGAGAACAAGGGGATTAGAGAAAGGGTGAGCCGAGAGAGATAGGGATAGCAATAAATCGTTATTTATTGCGTAAAAAGAGGGGGAAAGAAGGAGGGGTAAAAGATAGTTATCCAAGCTTTCTCCCCCTGCAGGGACAGATATCCACAGCTTTAATAGAGTTATCCACAGGCAGAAAGGGTGAGATAATGGTATTGGAGAGGAAAGAACAGGATAGAGGAAGAAGAGATGGATAGAGAACAGGGCCAATTTGAAGAGTTCGTCGGTCGCTGGGGAGGGGAGATTCTCAAGCTATGGGACTCTCTTTCACAGGAGGACAGAGATGATCTAACGAAGGTATTAGGCCAGCTTCCTCTGGATCCGAAGGGGTGGAAGTCCCTGATTGAGAGCTCTCTTGACCATATCCAGTTTGCCGCAGGAGATAAGAGTTCGATAGCGATCGTGGGACCTGCAAACGCTGGTAAATCAACGCTATATAACCAGTTGATTCAAACCAAAGGTGACCGCGCAAAGGTGAGCGCTGTCCCTGGAACGACGCGCGATCCCCAGGAGTCGGACGTCGGACTTTTTCTCATCGTTGACACGCCAGGGGCGGATGCAGCTGGAAGAGTAGGAATTGTTGAAAAAGAAAAGGCTCTTGAAGCTGCCGCTGAAGCAGATGTAATTGTGGCCATGTTCGATGCTGCTCATGGCATACGGGAGCCGGAAGAGGCGTTGTTCCAGGAACTTCGTGATCTCAACAAGCCCATCGTCGTCACATTGAACAAGATGGACCTGATTGGCAGGGAGAAACCGGAAGTGCTGGGGAGAGCAGCGGCCGGCCTGGGAATTGGGGTCGAGCAGATCATTCCCCTGAGCGCGAAGAAGGGGGAAGGGGTGGTCTCCATTCTCCAGGCAATTGCGAAGAGCGAACCCAGGATCGTCGCGGCGTTGGGCAAGGCTCTTCCAGCCTACCGCTGGGATTTAGCACAAACAGCGATTGGGCGTGCGTCTTCTACGGCAGCAGCGATCGCGATTACTCCCCTGCCGTTTATTGATTTCATCCCCCTTTTAGGGGTCCAAGCGGCTCTTGTGCTGGGGATTGCACGAATCTATGGAGAGAAAATCACGATGAAGCGAGCGCGCGAATTAATCGTGACGTTCGGCGCGGGGATGCTCGGGAGGACCCTGTTCTATGAATTGAGCAAGTTCGGTGGTCCAC
>JAUWFP010000263.1 GCA_030606845.1 Anaerolineales bacterium
CCTGTTTTTCCGCCACGGGTGAACGGGGCGATTAAGTCAATCACTTTCAAGCCTGTTTCGAAGACTTCCACGCGGGTGGATTGCTCTTCGAAGGAGGGCGCCGGCCGGTGAATAGGATAAGTATCTTCTGCATTGACCTGACCACGATCGTCGATGGGCACTCCGAGGACATTGAACATCCGGCCGAGTGTCGCTTCTCCAACTGGCACCATTATCGGAGCGCCGGTAGCGACTGCCGTCCGGCCACGCTGCAACCCGTCGGTCGAGTCCATGGCTACCGTGCGTACACCGTGATCACCCAAGTGTCGCTGAACCTCAAGGATTAACGGATCTGATCCTTCCTGAAGCACTTCGATCGCCTCAAAAATACCAGGCATTTGACCTGCTGGAAATTCACAATCAACGACTCCCCCCTGGATTTCAACAACTCGCCCTTTCGCACCTGCCATCCTATCCTCCGTCTTCCCGTGCTGCTCGTCTGTTAACTACTTGTGAGTGCTTCAGCACCGCCGACAATATCGAGCATATCGCTCGTGATCGCCTTCTGCCGCGCTTTGTTATATTCCAATCTCAGTGCACCCGCGAGTTCAAAGGCATTGTCTGTCGCATTATGCATGGCGATCATCCGTGCTGCATGCTCACTGGTAAGCGACTCCGTGATCGCCTGGTAAACTTGAAGCTCCGTAAGCCTGGGTACGATCATGTTAATCAATGCTTCTTGGCTGGGTTCGTAGATGTATGTGGCTTCTGGTCCTTCTTTTAATGTGTTATCGGTTTGAACGACTTCTTCGTTTCTGCCGATCCGGATCTCTTCGAAACTGACCGGAAGCAGCAGCTTCCTGCTCGGGATTTGACGCATCAGGTTGACAAAGTCCGTATATACGAGATAAACCTGCTGAGCCTTACCACTCACAAATTCATCCATCGCCAAGCGACCGATAGCTGAAACATCGGCGAATGTGGGTTCAGCAGGGAGATTACTGAATTCCGCCATGACATCAAGACGCCGGCGGATCAATAAGTCCCGGCCCTTTCGACCTACGGCAATATAGCTCACCGGAACTTCTGCTTCCCGGAAAGTCTCAAGCGTATATCGCACAATATTCGTATTGTATGCACCTGCCAGACCGCGGTCTCCACTGATAAGGATGACCAGAATCTTCTTAACATCAGGGGGGACAGCGAGGAATGGATGAACCTGATCGCTGCCCGGCTGATTCGAAAGATGGCGCAGCACCTGCCACGCTTTTTCTGCGTAGGGGCGTGTTTCCCTAACCCTTGCTTCCGCTTTCCTTAATCGGCTTGCGCTGACGGCTTGCAGAGCCCGCGTGACCTGGGCGATATTATCAACGCTCCGAATGCGGAGCCGCATCTCTCGGGCTGAAGCCATTTCAGAACTCCCGCGAACTCAATCTAATCCAACCAGCTGCGGTTGAAAGTTTCGACCGCTTGGTGCAGCTTTTCCTCAGTCTTGTCAGTTATGCTTTTCGCCTTTGCGATATCTTTTAGAATTTCAGAATGGGAAGTCTCGATATTACGCAATAATGCAATCTCCCATTTGTTAATTTGATCGACAGGCACATCGTCAGCGTAGCCATTCGTGGCGGCAAATAGGATGACAATCTGTTCTTCCATTTCCATCGGCTTGTACTGCGGCTGTTTCAAAATTTCCTGCAACCGCTGCCCACGGCTGAGCTGAGCTTGAGTCGCAGAATCGAGATCTGAACCGAACTGTGCAAAGGCAGCTACTTCACGATAAGCTGCCATATCGAGGCGCAAACGCCCGGCAACCTGTTTCATCGCCTTCGTCTGCGCATCGCCGCCTACGCGTGAAACGGAAAGCCCCGCGTTGATCGCTGGTCTTATGCCGGCATTGAAGAGGTCGCTTTCCAAATATATCTGCCCATCGGTGATTGAAATAACATTGGTTGGAACGTATGCTGAAACATCGCCCAGCAGCGTCTCGATGATTGGCAGCGCGGTCAGGGAACCCCCGCTTCCAGCGACGATGGTTGCACGATATTTAGCGGAATCGTCCATCGCCTTAAGCGCTTCATTCACTTCATGTTCCGCCAGCGGTCCACCGTATACTTTGCCATCGACTGCATTTTCTTCCGATGCTGCGCCCTCAAACTCCTTGGGAACGATGACAAAATTATCAGCGAGGCGCACTGCTCGCTCGAGAAGCCGGCTGTGCAGGTAGAAGACATCACCGGGATAGGCCTCACGACCAGGTGGGCGTCTGAGCAGGAGAGAAACCTGGCGATAGGCCCAGGCGTGTTTACTGAGATCGTCATACACAACCAGCGCATCAAGCCCCCGCTGGGCAAACTCTTCACCGATCGCACAACCTGCATACGGGGCGAGGTATTGCAGAGCTGCGGGATCATCCGCCGCTGCCACAACGACGATGGTATGGTCCATCGCTCCGAAGCTCTCCAACAGTGCTACAGTCCGCGCCACGGCCGCACGTTTTTGGCCAATGGCGACATAGATACAGATGAGATCCTTACCCTTCTGATTGATAATCGTGTCGATTACGAGCGCTGTTTTCCCAGTCTGGCGGTCGCCGATGATCAACTCCCGCTGCCCACGACCAACAGGGATCATCGAATCAATCGCCTTAATACCGGTTTGGACAGGTGTATCTACATCTTTGCGCTCGACAACACCAGGCGCGATTCGTTCCACCGGACGGTAACCGTCATACTGGATGGTTCCTTTCCCGTCAATTGGTTCACCTAACACGTTTACAACCCGACCAATCAAGCCCTCGCCTACTGGTACGGATGCGATGCGCCCGGTTGTATAGACAAGCATGCCCTCATAAATCTCGGAGTAATCCCCCATGATGAGCACACCAACCGCATCACGCTCCAGGTTGAATGCGATACCCATAACCCCATTCTCAAATTGAATGAGCTCCTGAGCACGTACGTCGGATAAACCAGATACACGGGCGATACCATCGCCCGCTTCTAGGACTGCTCCGACATCCTTCAGTTCAACTTCTGGAGAGAAGGCATCGATTTGGAGCTGCAACTCGCTGGATATATTTTTTACGAGATCCGGCATAGGACCTCCCTTGAGGGGTCTGAATTCGTGGATTTTGTCTTTCTAACCATCCGCGCCCACCTTCCCTGGTCGATCTGCGTTGATAAAAACACGCGGTTTTAATACACCGGTACACATCATTTGATCAGTTTTTTCCGATCTGCCAAGGAAAAAGGGCAACGCGGGGAATAATACCCGAAGGCCTTTGTTTTGTCCAGCAATCCACAATCTGAGACATGGATTCGGCTCGTTTACAGCATTTTCCGAGCGGAGTTAATTGGCTTGAACAATAGCCTTTGGTCTGCTCAAAATCCACAAATAATATTTCAAATGGAGATAACCCATCGCCCTCCGATTTCATAGCAGCGAGACACCCTAATATCAATGAAGATAGAGCATGCGCTGCACAGGGATCGTTCGCGAGGGTTTTCAAGAAACCGGTTTGTTGGGTTATGGAGAGGAGAAGTACTGCAGCGCCAAGCGGACCCGTTCCTCGAGGTCATCCTTGGCATCCTCGGGAATGGATTGGACTGCTGTTTGAGATTCGACAAGGCTGTACCCAAGACCCGTCAGCACCCCGAGCACTTCCGTGTCGACATCACTGGAGATGCGAATATCAACAGCAGGAGCGGACAGGATGTCTTTAAGATAGAAGTACCTTATAAAGGATAGGGGTCCTACTCACCGTAGGTCATTTTTACGGCTGCACGGTCAATTTGACCTTCCAGAGTGCGTGGAAGC
>JAUWFP010000072.1 GCA_030606845.1 Anaerolineales bacterium
GCGTGTAGTGTCAGCGCTGCAATGGGTCTCGCGCGAGATGGATCGCCGCTATCATCTCTTCGCCCAGATAGGTGTACGCAATATAAGTGACTACAACCGGCGCGTGAAACAATCTGGGGGACGATCGATGCATTACATCGTCGTCGTGATCGATGAGCTAGCGGACCTCATGATGCTGGCGCCTCATGAGACGGAGATGGTGATCACTCGCCTGGCGCAGCTCGCACGGGCGACAGGCATTCATCTGGTCATTGCCACACAGCGTCCTTCAGTGGATGTAGTCACCGGCCTGATTAAAGCCAACTTCCCGGCGCGCATTGCCTTCGCCGTGGCATCCTCCGTCGACAGCCGGGTCATCCTGGATCAACCGGGCGCTGAACGACTTCTCGGGCGAGGGGACATGCTCTTTCAGGCACCAGACGCGTCGGCACCTATCCGTATGCAGGGAGCATATGTCTCTGAGGATGAGTTAAACCGATTGATCCAATACTGGAAGATCGCCAACTTGGGAGAAGAGATCGAGGAACAGCCTGTGACACCTGTTGAAAGTATTCCACCAGGCGTCGATCTAAAGCAGGCACCGCTCTGGGACGAGATGGCTGAAGAAGATGATGACCTCGACCCACTATTTAACGAAGCTGTTTCGGTCATTCGCGGTGTGCGGCGCGCCTCAATTTCGCTGTTGCAGCGCCATTTGAGGATTGGATACACACGTTCCGCACGTCTCGTGGATCAACTCGAAGAGCGTGGCATTATCGGTCCCGCGAAAAGCGGCTCGCAACCAAGAGAGGTCCTTGATTACGGCGATCTCACACCGCCAGATGAGCAGGTGTGATCACCGTTCATCAAAATGGCAACAGCCCAAGCAGTCATCGTAAGTGTGAGTGGTGATTCATTGCAACTAGCGTTGTCTCGTGCTATCATTGCGCAGGTCACAAACCTAACGCAAAATTGCGGCAAAGTTGGTGTTTGTGAAAGAGGTGATTTTGGAGAAGAAAAGATCGTTCGCGCCGCAACATTCTAATGGAGGAATGTACCATGCAGAAGAAGTTATTTGCCGTTATGTCGCTTCTTATCATCGCAGCGTTTGTACTTGTTGCGTGTGCTCCAGCAGCGACACCTGAATCGGAGACGAAGATAAAGGCTTGCCAGGTAACGGATACTGGCGGTATCGACGATAAGTCCTTCAATGCTACAGCTTGGAAGGGTGTCGAAGATGCAGTGGCTGAATTCGGGGTTGAGGGCAAGTTCCTCGAGTCACAGCAGCAGTCCGATTACGAGAAGAACCTCAACGCCTTCATCGAAGAGGGCTGTGACCTGATCATCCCGGTCGGGTTCCTGCTGGCAGATGCCACTGTAGCTGCAGCAGAGGCCAATCCGGATATGCTCTTCTCAATTATAGATGTTGGCTGGTTGGAGGCCCCGAACATTCAGGGGCAGGCTTTCCAGACTGATGAAGCCGCATTCATGGCGGGCTATCTGGCGGCCGGCGTGAGCAAGACCGGCAAGCTGGGAACCTTCGGCGGGATACAGATACCGACCGTCACTATTTTCATGGACGGCTTTGCCTTGGGCGCAGCTCATTACAATGAAATCCATGGGACGAGCGTGGAAGTACTGGGCTGGGATATTGGGACGCAGACGGGTCTCTTCACCAACAACTTCGAGAGCCTCGAAGATGGACGGCTCATGGGTGAGCAGCTCATGGATGAGGGCGTGGATATCATCATGCCCGTCGCCGGACCGGTTGGCTTGGGCACGGCTGCCGCTGTGCAGGAGCGCGGTGATGCTTACATCGTCGGTGTCGACAACGACTGGGCGGTAGTGAATGAGGCGTACGCCGACATCACGCTGACCTCGGTCATGAAGTTCATGGATGTGACGACCTTCAACGCCATCAAGTCGGTCGTCGACGGCACCTTCGAAGCAGGCCTGATCATGGGCACGCTTGAGAACGGTGGCGTGGGACTCGCCGACTACCACGAGCTGGCAGGCATGGTATCGGCAGACCTCCAGGCGGAGATCGACGGCCTGGCGGCCCAGATCATCGCGGGTGAAATCGCGACATCCCCTTAACCGGCGGAGTAATTCGCACGAGAAGTCACGATTACTACGAATCGCTGGGGCAGGCATAGGTCTGCCCCAGCAATTTTCATACGGTAGTCGAAGGTCTCGAATCTCGGGTACTCCGAGATTGGGACGACAGACGTAGAAGTTTACACAGTACCTGCGAGCGGAAGAGGGGAGACTACCGGTTTGTGCATCTGGGTAAGAATGGTAGAATCACACCTCGATTGCCCCTCCTAATTATAGCGTTATGGTGAAGTGATCATGGAGCCTGTCCTCGAACTTCGCGGCATTACGAAAAGATTCCCCGGTGTCCTTGCAAACGATACTATCAATCTGACCCTTGAAGAAGGAGAAATTCACGCCTTGCTGGGAGAGAACGGCGCCGGCAAGACGACGTTGATGAACATCCTTTATGGGTTGTATCAACCGGATGATGGTGAGGTGATTGTTCGTGGCAAGAAGGTTGAGATTCACGATCCGGGAGATGCCATCGCCGAAGGCATCGGAATGGTCCATCAGCATTTCATGCTCATCCCTGTATTCACGGTTACAGAAAATGTGATGTTGGGCGAGGAATCCTTGCATACAGGGAATTTTTTAGATCGGGCTACTGCTTCTCAGCGCATAACCAATATCTCGGAACAGTTCCATCTTGAAGTTGATCCTGATGTCTATGTGCAGGATATTGCAGTAGGTGTCCAACAGCGGGTTGAGATCATTAAGCTCCTCTATCGCAACGCAGACATCTTGATTTTTGATGAACCGACGGCTGTGTTAACGCCGCAGGAGGCGGACGAGCTTTTCAAGATTATGCATTCGCTGACTGAACAGGGTAAATCGATCATTTTTATCACGCATAAATTACGCGAGGTGCTAGAGGTTGCCGATCGCATTTCCGTTCTGCGCCGGGGGAAAATGGTGGGTACGACGACTCCGAAGAAGGCAAGCAAAAGCAAGTTGGCGGAGATGATGGTGGGGCGTGAGGTTAAACTCGGAGTTGAGAAAAATCCACCAAAGGTCGGCGATGCGGTATTGAAAGTTAACGATGTGGTCATCATTAATGACCGGAATCAGGTTGCGGTGGACGGGGTAAGCATCGAGGTCCATGCAGGCGAGATTCTTGGTATCGCCGGTGTTCAAGGCAATGGGCAAACCGAGCTCGTGGAATCCATCACTGGGTTGCGCCCACCGAAGGAGGGCACGATTCATTTCTTGGAAGATGAGATATCACAATCCACTCCGCGTGAAATCACTGAATTAGGCGCTGCCCATGTGCCTGAGGATCGCCAACGAGATGGGTTGATCCTTCCTTTCCCTGTGGCTGACAACCTCGTGCTGAACACTTATTACCTGCCTCCATTCACGCAAGGTGTCATCATGCAGCAAGAGGCGATTGTTGAATCGGCGGTGGAGAGAATTAAAGAATTCGACATACGCACACCCAGTCCACAAACACCCGCTGGCTCTCTCTCTGGAGGGAACCAGCAGAAATTAATTGTAGCGCGTGAGTTCTCGCGCCCGATAAAACTATTAATCGCCTCCCAGCCCACACGAGGGTTGGATGTAGGCTCGATCGAATTTATCCATGGGCGTATTCTTGAGAAGCGCGACGAAGGAGTGGCGGTTTTGCTCGTCTCACCCGAACTGGATGAGATCATGGCCCTTTCCGACCGTATAGCGGTCATGTATAGGGGGAAAATTGTGGAGACACTACCTGCAGACAAAGCCACCAAGGAGCAAATCGGATTGCTCATGGCGGGTATTGTGCAGGATGAAGAAGCAGCTCCCAAGAAATAATCGGCTGAGAAACCTAGTTCGCAGCGAGGTCCACACTTGAGTAAGAAACAAGAACCCAAGAAAAAAGGCGCGGGCGAGATCTTGTTAGAGGAGATCAACGGCAAACCATCTGGGGGGGCGTCATCTTGGCGTAAACTTGGGCAAACCCTTGCTATCCCTGTACTGGCTATCTTCAGCGGTCTGGTATTGGGAGCGATCATAATCGCAGTGACCTCCGAAAGCGTATACACGGTCTGGGCGCAATCGCCGCTTGCGGCTTTTGGAGCCGCGTGGGAGGAAGTCCGGATAGCCTACACTGCGCTCTTTACAGGATCGATTGGAGATCCCGCTCGGATAATAACTGCCTTCCAGAGTGGGGATGATCTTGAAATCCGGCGAGCTTTCAACCCCTTCCTCGAGAGTCTCGTCGCTAGCACCCCATATATATTTGGAAGCCTGGCGGTCGCACTTGGTTTCCGCGCAGGTTTATTCAACATCGGAGTAGAGGGACAGCTCTTTATTGGCGCAATATTTGCGGCCTTCGTGGGGTATTCGATCACGGGATTGCCGGCGATTATCCACATCCCTCTGGCAATACTCGCGGGAGCATTGGGGGGAGCTATCTGGGGCTTTATCCCCGGCTGGCTTAAGGTGAAGACCGGCGGGCACGAAGTGATTAATACGATCATGCTGAATTTCATCGCTTTTCGCATAAGTGACTGGCTGTTGAGCGGTCCGATGAGGCGCCCTGATTCGTTCAACCCTGTCAGCCCGACGATTCAGGAAAGCGCCATGCTCCCTCGTTTCTTCGAATCACCGATTCGGTTTCATTTAGGATTTTTCTTAGCGCTCGTTGCGGCATGGCTGGTGTATTGGCTCCTTTTTCGAACAAAATGGGGCTTTGATCTACGCTCGGTGGGTGCTAATCCGAAGGCTGCCCGCTATGCGGGGATGAGCATCATGGGAACCACGGTTCTCGCCATGTCCCTTTCAGGAGCATTGGCAGGTTTGGCCGGCACGAACGAGGTCTTGGGGCTCAACCACAACTTAGCAATGGCGTTCTCCGCGGGCTACGGTTTCGACAGCATCGCTCTTGCCCTGCTCGGAAAGAGCCACCCTCTGGGAGTAGTCCTTGCGTCATTATTATTTGGAACGCTGCGTAACGGTGCAACGAGAATGCAAGTTGTCGCTCAAGTCCCGATCGACATCATCACCGTATTGCAAGCCTTGATTCTTGTCTTTATCGCCGCGCCGGCGATCATCCGTACAATCTACCGTTTACGAGAACCAGAAGCTGAGGAAGAAGGCGTAACTATTCGCGGCTGGGGAGGCGACTGAGTATGGCATCAACAGCTGTGCAGCGTGAGATAAAACTTGTGAAACCGACTCGGCAGTGGGTGATGGGTTTCATATTTCTAGGGCTCGCGGCGGCGATCTGGCTGATCTTCAGTCGGTCAACCGATGCGGGTTTAATCACCACCTTCAAGCTCGTTCCCGGAGGCGTTGAATCGAATCTCCCCGACTGGCAAATGCCGACGCTGATGACTCTCAACCTTCTGGCGATCGCCTGCGCGTTTCTAGGGGGAGTACAACTCTTCCGCGGCTTTGGGAGACGCACAAATCTAGTGCTTTCGATCGTTTCCGCCTTGTTCATCTTCGGCTTTCTGGTTTGGACAGCAGCCGGCAAATCGATGAACCTGACGGGTTTGCTCAACACGGCGCTAAGCATGGCTGTGCCAATTACGCTTGGAGCGTTCTCTGGTATTCTGTGCGAGCGAGCCGGTGTAGTCAACATCGCCATCGAGGGCATGATGCTTGCGGCGGCGATGGTCGGAGCGCTTGTTGGAAGTATATCGGGGAGTTTATGGGTGGGTTTGTTCGCCGCCGTTCTTACAGGAGCCTTGCTCGGTCTTGTTCATGCCATTCTCTCGATCAAGTATCTGACCGATCAGATTATCTCCGGCACTGTTATCAACATCTTCGCCGGAGGCATGACCGCCTTCATCTCATCAAAATTCATGCAGGTCAATCAGTCCTTAAATGATCCGGGAATATTCAAACCCATAGAAATTCCGTTGCTTTCGAAGATTCCGATCTTTGGACCCATCCTGTTTGACAACAATATTTTCGTTTACGCCATGTTCATTTTCATGGTCGTGCTCCATATTGGCCTTTTTTACACTCGTTGGGGGCTGCGAATGCGTTCAGTAGGTGAGCATCCAAAGGCCGCGGACACGCTCGGCATCAACGTCTTCCGTACGCGCTATATGGCGGTCATCCTGGGTGGGATGATGGCGGGATTCGCGGGTGCTTACTTCACGCTAGGTTCGGTTGGGCGTTTTGATGAGTTTATGACTGCTGGGCGCGGCTTCATCGGTCTGGCAGCGATGATCTTTGGCAACTGGACCCCCTTCGGCTCCTTCGGCGCCGGTTTGTTATTCGGGTTTTCCGACTCGCTGGCCTCTAAAGTGGCGATCCTCGGGGTCCAAATTCCTTCTCAACTCTTGGGGATGGCACCCTATATAGTGACGATGATCGTCCTCGCGGGCGTGGTCGGACGAGGTCAAATGCCGGCGGCGGATGGACAGCCTTACGTGAAGGAGTAAAAGACCTGCTCTGCGGGGATGTGAGTTCTGCTGCACATAAGCGACATTAATTAAAACTTCAAGTGCCGAGTGTGATCTGATAATGTGTTCATCAGAGAACCCCCCGGCGCTTCCTGTTTTCCAAGCACAACCTCCCGCAGGTTCCAAACCTGCGGGAGGTTTACGGTCCAGACCTCAAGACACAGGCATAGCCTGCGATCGAAACAGAGTGCCCTGATCGAACAATCATAAGAAGAATACCCATTTGATGTAGTTCGAAGATAAACAGAACAGACGCCTGTGCCCGCCATCATGGATGAGAAAAAAGTGTTGCAGGATTTATCCCGCAGAGTGTTTTTATCTGCGGAGATCAGGCTGCAGGGGCATCTTCAGGGCGGCGCAGGAATTGGATCAAAGCCAGAGGCAACGTGCGAATCTCTTTTATCCCGAGCAGATAAGCCGTTCCAAAATAAACGACCGACCCGATCAATCCACCGCCCAGGAGCAGAAGCAAGGGTCCTGGGTGAAGAAAGCGATCGAGAAGCAAAACGGTGGCGCCCATTGCCAGCGCGGCGATGGTGGCTTTTCCTGCATCGATGAGGATACGGCGGGCATCTATAATATGCCAGCGGCGATGAAGGATCGTTAACCCGATCAGCGCCTCGATGCCAACGGCGATCCCGTTCGCAAGCGCTAGGCCGCCATGTTCGAGACCGCCCTGCGTAAGCGGCCGCGAGAGGGTGATCGCCAATCCGATATTAAGTGTGGTTGTGAAGAATGAGACCAGGAGCGGAGTGAGTGTATCCTTCTGGGCGGCAAAAGCACGGACGACGACTTCAAGCATGGATTGGCTGATGAGTGCCAGCGCGTAGAACTGTAGAGCGAAGAAAACCAAGTTTGTGCTTTCGGCTGTGAATTCACCCCCCTCGAAAAGGACCTGAATTACTGGACGACCAAGGACGATCAGGCCTACAGCTGCTGGAATGGCGAGCGTGAGAATGGCTCGTAAAGCTCCGCTGATAGCTGCTCGCTGAGCCTTGAATTCCCCTCTCGCGGCGAGGACGGCGAGCGTGGGGAAGACGGCTATGCCGATCGCCGTACCGATGAGAGTCCAGGGTGTGTTCATCAGCTGAAAGGCGTAGCGAAGGGAGGAAACTCGCCCTTCGCCAAGGCCTGACCCCAGGTTGGAATTTATCCAATCGATGCTGGCGCGGGCCATGAGCAAGTCAATCACACGCGGCGCCATGAGAATGGCAACGCGTTGCAGCGCCGGGTTGTTCCATCCGAGCATCAACCGCGGCTGTATTCGATTGCGGACCAGACCAGGAACCTGGACGAGCAGGTGGAGTGTGGCGCCGATCACCGCTCCCCACGCCAGACCGAAGATCCCCAGACTAGGTTCCAGGACCAGCGCTCCAAAGATGATGCCCAGGCTGTACATCGACGGTGCCAGCGCGGGCAGCAAGAAGTGCTGGTGGGCGTGCAGCGCCCCGGTGAGGATGCTGCTGACCGCGAAGATAATTGTCGAAACGAGCAGGATGCGCATAATCTGCGCAGTTAGCAGCTGGATCTCGGCGGGAAAGTGGGGTCCAATCCCCCAGGGGGCGGTTACGAGGGTTGGTGCAAAGAACGCAAGCAGAACTGCGGCTATACCGGTCAAGAGGAGAATCGTCGTGATAACCTGACCTACCAGGTTATTCGCCTCATCCGACCGCTCTTTGCCGAGTAGCTCGGTGTAAATGGGAATGAAGGCGAAGGCGAGCGCCCCGCCGGCGAGCATGGTGAAGAGCAGTTCAGGAATGCCATTCGCGGCCGAATATGCATCGAGGGCTGCGGAAGTACCAAACTTACCGGCGACAATGCGCTGGCGGATCAGCCCAATCACGATCGAGGCTGACAGCCCGGCCATCACAACCAGGGTAGAACGGGCAATGCGCGTCGAGCGTGCGTTCACTTCGGGTGCAGCTGCTTGGGTCATCATAGGGTTTTATTTTAGGAGATTACACCGAGACGCCTGAGCTGTGCAAGCGCCGGCTCCCAGTCAGGATGCCATTTCAAAGCTCTCTCGAAATCTTCGATCGCACCGGCTACATCCCCCAGAGCCTCTCGCGCCAGAGCCCGCCAATAGAAGGTCTCTTCGACCGATGGCTCGCTCATGTTGTAAATGGTGAAGTCCGCCAGGCTGACTACATCATAGTAGCGACCGCTGTAATAGTATGCAAAGTATGGACCGGTCTGGTACCAGAGCATACGCCACGCTCGGTGTTCCGGGTCGCTGACGGCTAATTCAGCATCGATTTGGAAGGCTTCATCATAAGCAGCGGCGGCTCCGGCATATTCCTGCAGAGCTTTTAGTTTTGTGCCCCGGTTGAACCAGGCGAAAAACAGTGGGCGCCCTCTGAGCTGGAAAATCTCGTCGGAGGCAAGTTGGGCCGCGTACTGGAAATTGTAAGTCTCATCCACGTGCGGTCCGAGCAGCGCAAAAACTTCTACCTCTCGGTCGGGGGGATAGATGACGACGTAGGTGTTATTGAAGTGGCGCCAATAGAGCTCGAGTTTGTCGTAGTCGACGGGAAGATCGGACATGATGT
>JAUWFP010000238.1 GCA_030606845.1 Anaerolineales bacterium
GCCTGAGGGTGGGCGTTTCTATGATTACGAATGGAGTAAAGTTATGCCTGCTGTCCCCAAGCGCAAGATCTCCAAAGGCCGACGCGATCGCCGACGGACTCACCACGCGCTTAAGCTGCGTCATCTAATCAACTGCACGAATTGCGGCGATCAACATCTGCCGCATCACATCTGCCCTAATTGTGGTCATTACGCTGGCCGAGAAGTGATCGAAATCGAAAGCACTTAAGCCCGATCCACACAAAGCCGTGCTCATTGATGCACGGCTCTTTTTTTAAAAACCCAAATGCCCTTAACACCCGAACAGACTGCGTTTGTTTTTCCCGGTCAAGGCTCTCAGGCCATCGGCATGGGAATGGCCTTAGCTGAAACCGCCCCCGAAGCGGCGCGGGTTTTCCAACTCGCCGATGAAATCCTCGGTTACCCTCTATCACAAGTCTGTTGGTATGGACCGGAAGCAGACTTGAATTCCACCCAATATACACAGCCAGCGCTGCTCACACACTCCATAGCCGTGCTCGAGGTATTCAAAGCCAGGCACCCCGGCTTTACACCGGCCAGCACTGCCGGACACTCAATGGGTGAGTATAGCGCGTTGGTAGCTGCAGGCGCACTATCTTTTAGTGATGGTTTACTTCTAACTCGCGAACGAGGGGAAGCAATGCGCTACGCAGGCGAGATCCACCCCGGGGGAATGTCCGCCGTGATCGGACTTGATGTAAATGAGGCTGAAGTAGCCTGCCAAAAAGCATCCGCGCAATCTGGTGGCACTGTCGCTGTCGCAAACGACAACTGCCCCGGACAAGTCGTAATTTCCGGAGATGAAGAAGCGCTTGCACTCGCTCACGACCTTCTGGACAACGCCGGTGCACGCAAAGTCATCCGCCTGGCAGTGAGCATCGCCGCTCACTCTCCGCTGATGATCCCTGCTCAGGATCGCTTAAACGACGCCATTACAGCAACATCGTTCCATGACCCTCTTATTCCTGTCGTGGGCAATGTGTCAGCTAAGCCGCTTACTTCAATAGAAGAGATCAGGGAAGACCTGAACGCCCAACTCACTTCCCGGGTTCGCTGGACAGAGTCAATCGGGTGGATGGTATATTCGGGCGTAGACACTTTTATCGAAATGGGTTCGGGAACCGTTCTCAGCGGACTGCTACGCCGAATGGATGCTCAAACACGAGGACTCTCCCTCGACTCTCCACCGACCTGGGATGCAATATAAGTTGAATTGATCCTCCAATGCTACGGAAAATTCTCTACTCCGCCATTTTCCTGCTGACGATCTTCTTCGTAGCTCGCAACTTTAACGAACTCAAGCTCATCCTCGTTACCTTAAGCCACAGTGACAGCAGGTGGTTATTCGCCGCACTGCTGGCCCAACTCTTGTGGTTGGTAACCATCGCCGGAAATTTCTGGGCTTGCTACCACTTGATGGGTATCCATGAAAAACTCAGCCACCTGGTCCCCCTAACAACTGCTGCGAATTTCATCAACGTCATCGCACCGAGCTACGGCGCAGGAGCGCTGGCGGTATTGATTGCGGATGGAAGCCAGCGGGGTAAACCTGTAGGGAAGGTCAGCGCAGCTGCCTTTGTTTATCTCGTTTATGACTACATCGGATTCCTGGTTGTACTATCTCTGGGCTTCTCCATCTTGAGCAGGAACGGCAACCTCGATGCTTGGTTAATCGGCGCTGCGGGGTTTGCAGTTGGCATCGCTGTGGGATTACTCATCCTGGTTGCGATCGGCGTCCATTCTACCGATCAGCTCGAGCGAGCAATCCTCTGGCTTGTTGATGCAGCCAACCGCCTTCTCCAACCCTTTTTCAAACGGACCATTATCAATCGAGCCAAAGCGCAGAATTTCGCGCAAGATATCGGCGACGGACTGCTCCAGATCCGCCACGCACCCCGAGGGCTTATCCTGCCCTTCATTCTGGCATTGGCCCGGAAAACGATGATGGTGATCATCCTTTTCTTCGTTTCACTCGCCTTCCACAACCCCTTTGGAATCGAAACGCTGCTTGCGAGTTTTAGTGTGAGTTACCTCTTTATCATCGCGTCGGTCACACCCTCCGGAGTCGGTTTCGTTGAAGCCGCAATGATCCTGACCCAAAACTCCATGGGGGTGGATCCACTCACTTCCACAGCCATCGCTCTCGCATATCGCGGGATCACGTTCTGGCTGACGTTCGCCTATGGTTTTATCGCCATCCGCATGATTGGGTTCCAACGCGACAAACCATCGGCGAGAGACGCTACGCCCGACAAACCGGACAAGATCCCTTCTTCAGAAATCGGATTTATCGAAAACAATCCCGATTCGGACCCATGGAAAGATTAGTCAGCCATTTCGGGTGCACGGGAGGGCTGGTAACATCTTCTATGAGAGCAGTTTAGGATTCATCCTCTTGTTGGCTTCTGGTGTAAAATCCAATTGGACAAGATGTGACGCTCGGGGATAAGGATCCAACCCTGGCAGACCGTCTGGCTGCTAAATTTATTCTGCTCACTTTTTACCGGTGATTTATGCCTGTACCTGACCTAAGTCGGAGTCGATCTCGCCCTGTATTGCAGGAACAACGAAACGACATTAGCCAACCATGATTCTTGCTGACGCAGCATCCCTGCTCACGACACCTCCGGGGAGTCTTGTCTACCACCTGACGCTGATCATTTCACTTTCAATCCTCTACGCGTTAACCTGGAGCAGCTCCCCCCGCACAGATGCTCTTGCCGCACGCTGGCGAGTGACAAGCGGGGTAATACTAGGGCTCCACCTGCTCACAATGATCATCGCCGGATTATCCTGGCTTGTGATCCTCAACGGACAAGTAATTCTCCCCCCACTCGACCGCTTCGTGAGCTTCACCTCCCTATTGCTCATTAGTTATACTTTTATATTCAACCCCCCCACAAAGCAAAGCTCGCGCACACTTGCGGTTGTCATCAGCGTTGCTGTCCTCGCACTAATTGGGACAGTCTACTTCCTGGTCGGGCAGGAATCTCTACTCCGCTTCAACCGGACTCCCGCCGACGCTGCATGGGGAATCTCAACATTAATCCTCTCGGTAACCACGTTGATCTTCCTGCTCGTTCGTCGACCAGCGCAATGGCAAATCGCCTTCGCAGGATACATCCTGCTTACCGTCGGCTACAGCCTGCACATGGCCCTCGGTCCTGCAGATGGCTCTTTCGCACCTTTCGTGCGCTGGAGTGAGTTGGCGGCATACCCTGCATTGATCATCGCCGCCGCGCGCACATTTATCTCCACACAACAAACGGATGTGAAAGAGGTACAACCCGTAACCGAACAAACACCGGATCTTGAAATCCAGTTCTTACCCAAAGTCTTCGCCAGCGTCTATGATATTTTCCAAGCGAAGGAACTCGGCGATCTGGCAGATGCAGCCGTGCGCGGCACTGCGTATTCAATGAAAGCTGAGATATGTCTGCTGCTCACCCCCCCGGAAACTTTGGAATATCTGTCCGTTGCGACGGGTTTCGATCTCATACGCGAACAGCACATCGAGGGGCAAGCCTTCGACACAACGGGCCTTCCCGTCATCGCTAATGCATTACGCAGGCAACGATCGCTAATCCTGCCAGCAGAGAGCAATGCGCCTGACCTCATCACACTCCGGCAGGGTTTAAACCTCCCAAAAACGGGGCCGATGCTTTTCGCTCCTCTGACCTCAGGAGAGCATGTTATCGGGGGAATGCTGCTGCTCTCTCCTTTCGCCCGGGAGTGCTGGTCTCAGGAAAACCGCGCCGCCCTCGTGCAGCTCGCGGATGTGATTGCTGAGCGTTTCACGGCGCTTACTGCAGATGATGAACTTCTTTCAACGAGCCTGGTAGAGCCCTTCACGTTAAGCACAGACCTGGAGGAGTCCCGCCGGATCATTCAAAACCTCCTGATCAACAATACCCAACTGACGGATCAACTCATCGCCGCAACCGATCTGGCAGGACAAGAGCTCGGCGGTTTTCTCACCAGCCATCAGGATGCAGAGGAAACCATTCAGTTTCTCGAGGGTGAGATTGGAAGGATGAGGGAAGCGATTGTGGAGCCGCCTGCCGCCTCCGACATCAAACAAATGG
>JAUWFP010000311.1 GCA_030606845.1 Anaerolineales bacterium
CATACCTTCTCGTTTCGGTAGCAGGCTGTCGTGGCTGATGGTTTCAGCTTTAGACCCTAATGCTTTGCGTCGCCACCTTTCGGTGGTTATGCCATTTCGCTGAGTCGGGCTATTCAGTTTTTCAGGTGCCGTCGACGCATATTCTGCGCCAACCTTACAAAATCCTATCAGATTCTCTAGGTAGTTGGTATCCCCCTCGCGTCCTATTCGATTAGCAACTTCATCTTTCGTGTGTGTTTCACCACACTGACCAGGAAGTCATTGTACGAAGTTTTCCCCGGCTCTGTATCCCCAAAGCGTTGGATTTTGCTCATCCGTATGGGGGAACCCTAGTAAGAAGGCGATTTTCAAAACTTGAGGAGCGGGCAATTTCCATGTGTGGGCATGCCCACAGGGGCGCTCGACTAAGATTTCTGAAGATCCTGATAGGCAGTTAAACTCCATCCAAGTCTTCCGCGCCGATGTCAAAAACACGGTTGTGTGGTGGAAGCGGCTCTGTCGTCATCCATTCTGGCAGGCGATCGTCAGCAGCGGAGAACCCCGCCGCACGGTTGAAAGCCCGCTCAAGCTGCAGGGTTTCCTCACCTAACTGTTGAAGGATGTCGTCTGGAACATCCCACCCATAGCGACCGATGAGTAGATCGCGAATGGCGCCTGGCGCATCGGCAAAACCGAACCCGCTGAAGAGGCACGCGCCCAGCGTGTCGAAGCCGGCCATATTGATCTGCGCATTGCGAGAGATTTCCACCTGGCCTTGAGGGTCTAGGTGGTTCACTTTGGCGCGGATCGTTAAGCCTGCCGTATGGTCGGCGCCCTGGGGAGATGTTGCGTAGGTCACCCCCGTGCCCTTCAGTGCGCGCGGGTCGTAGGCTGAAATTGCCTGCCCCTTCACGGCCGGAACGCGCCGTACGCCCAGAGCCGATCCGGTGAATGATGCGCCATTTCCAAGGGTTCGTCCGAGAGGCGTATTCCTGCGGATTTCTTCAACGAGAGCTAAAGCACGCTCCCCATCGCCGAACTCCATCAACCCGGCCTCAGCGGCGACGCCTAGGGCTGCGCCGATTTCGATCGTATCCAGCCCCAGGTCGTTCAGCTCCCAATTTAGACGAGCGATCACATCCAGGTCGTCGATGCCCAGGTTGCTTCCCAACAGGGCGATCGTCTCATATTCGATCGGTGAAACGATTTGCTTCCCCGACGAGTCGGCGAAGCAGTTCGAGCAGCGGATCGTGCAGCCGGGCATGCAGGCATGCGTGGTCTGGCTCTCGCCGCCGCGCTCGAGCATCAGATCGCGAAGCGCTTCTCCGCTGATTGCCCGTGCACCCTCGAAGGTGCCGCTTGAAAAGTTGCGCGTTGGCAGTGCGCCAAAGCCGTCACACATCATCGTCATCGACGACGTGCCGTAATCGGCATAGACGGTCGTTTGTGGGTGTTCGAGCAGCTTATCGACGAAGTATTGCTGCGCACGTTTGAAGAGAGTCTCATCAACAAGCTGGGGCGGTTCTCCAGAGGAGGCATCGATTACAACTGCGAGCAGTCTTTTACTGCCCATCAGAGCGCCTAAGCCGCCGCGGGCGTTAATTCGCGAAGGCTCATCATCCTTATCGAGATTCTGGATGCCGGCGGCGAGCATTTGCATCTGACCTCCAGGCCCGATTAGGGCAATTCCAATTCCGGATCCATAGCGTTGGCGAATATTCTCAGCGGTTTGATAGACGCCCTCTCCGGCGAGGTCGTTGGCGGGCTCAAAACGACCACCCCGGGAGTCCAAAAGCAGGATATGCCAGAAATCGTCCATGGGGGCGGACTCGATGAGCAGCGTTTTGATACCGAGATGGGCCAGCATTAAGCCCGTTGTCCCACCAGCGTTGCTCTCCTTGACGCCGCCGGTGAGCGGGCTCTTCCCACCCACTGAGATCCGATCGCAGGAGGAGAGGCGATGTCCCACAAGCAATCCCGGTGCAAAGACGAGTTTGTTGTGTGGACCTAACGAATCGCAATTGGGCGGAACCTCGTCGAGAAGGATGCGCGCAATCAAGCCGCGTCCGCCGAGACGCTCCCAGGCGGGAGGGGTCTGCTCTTGCTTCACAACCTGTCTTCTCGCATCCGCTCGCCAGATCTGCATCATCACCTCCGCGATCTACAGTCTATTGTGTTCCAAACCGGATGATTTCGCCAGTTGAAGGAACATGCGCTGTGGGTGACCAAGTGGATTTACGGCACCCTGCTCCAAGACATTAATTAACAGTAGACAAGATGGAATGACCGACTCTCCTGTTTGCAAACCGTGGGTTACCATGTTTTTGCCAAACGGGCAGAGCCACAAGCAAACTTAAAGGGAGCCGGTCATGAATAAGCGTATCATATTTATCGGTCTGGATGTGCATAAGGAAACAGTTTCTGTTGCCATTGCAGAGCACAATAAAGAACCACGGTCTCTTGGAAAGATAACTAACAAGCCAGAAGCGATTTATAAAGTGATGCGAAAGCTGGGTCCCTTCAAACGATTGAAAGTGTGTTATGAAGCCGGTCCATGCGGATATGTTATTTATCGCCAATTGTCCAAACTTGGCATCGAGTGTGTGGTTGTGGCGCCATCAATGATACCCAAGAAGCCTGGCGTTCGGGTGAAGACCGACAGTAAAGACGCAACGATGTTGGCACGTCTTCTGCGAAGCAACGATCTCGCACCGATATGGGTACCAGATGAAAACCATGAGGCGCTCCGTGATTTGTCCCGCGCAGTGGAAGCTGCGCAGGGAGATCTGGTGCGAGCCCGGCACCGTGTGCGCAAGTT
>JAUWFP010000086.1 GCA_030606845.1 Anaerolineales bacterium
CTCTTAAAAAAACACCCCCAGACCTGAGGGGGGCAAGCCTGGGGGCAGTCGAGACATTGGCAAAAAAGCCATGTGACGACTGTTAAATTATAGAATCTAGCAAGAGATAAATTCCATAGTCCATTGGTCATATCGAAAAAATAGTAATGGGGGCCTGGCGGACATTTCTCGCTTAACACAAGACCTCAAGACCACTGATATTTCGCATAGAAAGGGGCGATAGAGTCGTCAATTCGCATCTTTTTCAAACGCTTCCAGGATCTCCTTGCTGTGTTCTGCGGGTTTGACTTTCTCGAAGACCTGTTTGATTTTCCCCTCTGGATCGATCAAAAACGTCATCCTGTGTACGCCCTCATACTCTTTGCCCATAAATTTCTTGGGACCCCACACACCATAAGTCTCGCTGATCTTGTGGTCATCATCGGCTAGCAAGGTGAATGGCAGCTGAAACTTCTGTTTGAATTTCGCCTGCTTTTTTACCGTGTCAGGGCTCACGCCCAGGATGACAACACCCCGATCTGAATATGCGCTGTAGTCATCGCGGAACGCACAAGCTTCTTTCGTGCAGCCAGGCGTATCAGCCCGGGGATAGAAATATAGTACAACTTCCTTGCCGAGATAATCATAGAGATGGGTCGTCTCTCCCGCATCGTCAAGGACTTCAAAGTCCGGAGCGGCTTTACCTATCTTGGGGATGGACATATTCTGAAACCTCCTGAGTTAATATACAGACGGCTATCTTGTTAAAGCTCGTCGGCTAGGTAATTGTAAGCCATGAAGAAGAATTTCGGTTCTGGTAAGAACCAGCCGTCAGTTCGAAGAACGAGATGCTTCACTTCGTTCAGCATGACGTTAAGGGGCGTTATTCGGTTTCAGAGATGGAGCTTTCACAAGCAACATCCTAGGGATTTCTCGGTCACTGTTATGCGGCTCACTCGAAATGACAGGTACTTGGCCAATGTCATTATGATGCACGTAGTGCCTAAGAATCTCGTTCATGTCAAGGAGTCCTCCGTGTTCGAAGGATGAGATGCTTCACTTCGTTCAGCATGACATTAAGGAGCGTCATTCGGTTTCAGAGAGGGAGCTTGCACAAGCAACATCACAGGGATTTCTCGGTCGCCGCTTCACGGCTCCCTCGAAATGACAGGTACTTGGCCAATGTTATTATTTTGATTAAAAACAAGGCACAGCAGATCGATTGTATTTGGTCAAAGAGGTCCCCGCTAATCTATAACGGCGATGATTTCCCCCATCGAATCAATTGAGTAACCCGGGAGGGAGGCCACTGTCTCTTGGAATTCGGGGTCGCCGAGTAATTGGAGCAAGGGCATAAGCCTGGCGCTCTCGTGGTGTTCCTTTGGGATGATGAGATCGTAACGCTCCTGGTAGAGCGCCAGGAAATCGAGTTTGAGCGCGGCAGCGGCAGCGTGGATCGCAAGGCCGCAGTCCGCACGGCCGGAAGCAACCGCGGCGGCAACAGCCAAATGGGTATATTCCTCGTGCTGATATCCACGGACAGAAGCAGGTTCAATCCCCAGTTGCTCCAGTTGGTAGTCGAGCAGAATACGGGTGCCGGCTCCGCGTTGGCGGTTGACGTAGGCAAGGTCTGAGCGGGCGATATCATCCAAACCAGTGATGGTTTTTGGATTGCCCGGGGCCAGGATGAGGCCCTGTTCACGTCCGACCAGGCGGACGACCACGACGGGTACGTCAGGTAAATATCTCTCGATGTAGGGTAAGTTGAATTCACCTGTCTCGGGATCAAGCAGGTGGCTGCCCGCTAAGTGCGCTTCGCCTCGCTGCAGGGCGATCAGCCCCCCCAGGCTGCCCAGGTTTCCAGAACTAAGGCGTGAGCCGCGCAGGGAGAGAAACTGGGCGAGAAGATCCAGCGTGAGATCGTGGGAACCCAGAGCAAGTATTGTGCGTTCGAGTTCCTGCCTCGATCGATAGAGACGGACCGGGACGATTTCACCGGCCTGGATCCCCTGAACACCCGCCGGGATCTCGACAATTCCATCCGCACGCACCAGGGAAGTGATCACGCCTGCCCCACGGGATAAAGGTGATGCGATCCACTGCTCACCAACCTGACCAACGGTGACACGCAGGTATTCCAGGTCGCCGGCTCGTGAGTGGACTTTACGGGCGAGCTTTGCAGTTAGGATTTCAGGTAGGAACTCCTGTTTGCTGAGCCAACAACCGAGGAGTGGTTTAACGAAAATCTCCCCTGTTAAAGCAGCCGATACGGGATAGCCCGGAACGCCGATGATAGGAATAGATTTTTCAACACGGGGGGAGCCGCCCTTCGATGATTTCTCGATCATCCCCAGGATAACAGGATGACCGGGTCGAACGGCGATCCCATGGACGAGCAGGGTGCCGAGCGACTCAACGACATCAGCCGTGAAATCCTCTGTGCCTGCTGATGAACCAGCGATTATCAAGACCAGGTCATGGCCAATGGCTGCATTCGCTGCAGCATCCATAATCCTCTCGAGTTCATCTTGAACGATGGGCAGCCGGTCAGGGAGTCCCCCCCAGCTCTCGACTTGCGAGGCGAGGACGAGTGAATTGAATTCTATGATCTCACCAGCCTTCACAGGCCGACCCATCGCTCGTAGCTCGGTCCCTGTGGGGATGATGGCTACGCGCGGCTTTCGCCAAACTTGGACGTGATCGTAACCGCTGGCAGCGATGGCGCCGAGATCGACGGGCCGAAGTTCATGCCCGGATGGTATGACAAGCTCGGTGGCGACCATATCCTCGCCTAAAAGGCGTACATTTGACCATGGAGAGATAGGAGCCATGAGCCGGATCGATTTCTCTTGTGGTTTTGGAGTATCGCTGAGTACTTCAAGGTCTTCGATCGGGATTACAGAATCCGCCCATTCTGGCAACGGATCACCTGTATCAACATATTGTGTTTGTGGACCCACAATCAGTTCCACATGATTCCGGTCACTCGCACCCTCGGTCTCCGCAGCTCGCAGAGCGTACCCATCCATGGCGGAGGCGTGGTAATGCGGCGAGGATATCTGCGCCCAGATGGGCTCAGCGCTGATCCTTCCCAGTGCCTGGTCCAGAGGGATGTCCTCGGGTTCGAGCGGCTCCCACAGGCCGGCATCCCGCAGGGCCTGCTCAAAACGGGAGCGTGCCTCTTGGAGTGGGACATCCTGTAAAAACACGGATCGTTGACGGTTATCAGCCATCGATGCTTCCCTCCGGTTATGAACTCGTCACATTTCCGATCAGAAGAGTGTGACCAACACCTTGGTGCCCGCGCTCAACCCGGTTGCGTCGGGCGGTATATGAATCAAACCATCGGCGCGGACAAGTGTGAAGATCAGGTTTGATCTACCGAAAACTGGTTCGGCGAGGGTTCCCTCTTTCGACTCCTGCAGCCGAACGGGGAGGTAATCCTCACGACCCGCTTGCGAGACGACATTAACGCTCAATTTAGCCGCAATCTGAGGTGCTGGCAGCACTCGTTGAACACCCAGGAAGCGGCGGATGAGAGGGGCGAGGATTAATGTTCCCACGACCAGGGCGCTAACGGGATTCCCCGGTAAACCGATGAGGGGGATGTCGTCGGCGATGGCGAGAATTGTCGGTTTTCCGGGTTTGATCGATATTCCATGCACAAGCACACCGGGGTCTCCGAGCGATTGGAGGACATCCCCGGTGATGTCACGGGCGCTAACAGACGACCCGGCGGTGATGACGATCAGGTCATCCTCTTTGTGTGATTGCTTAACAACCTCGAAGAGCGCATCGTGTTGGTCCGGTACGATCCCCCTGAGAATGGGTCTTCCACCGAGCCGAGCGATGATTGCTGCAAGAGTATGTGAGTTGATATCGCGAACCTGTGCGGGCCCTGGTTCCATTTCGGGAGGGACGACTTCATCTCCTGATGAGAGGATCCCCACACGGGGGGAGACGGCAACCGATACCGAGGTCATGCCGAGCGCCATCAACCCGCCAATCTCCTGCGGGCGAAGAAGGGTTCCGGGCTCGAGGACAATATCACCTTGTTGAACGTCCTCGCCCTCGAGGAGGATGTTTTGCCCGACTCCAGATGCGCGGTGAACCTCAATTTCGCTGCTGTCAATCAACTGGGTATCCTCGAGCATCACTACAGCGTCTGCGCCAGCAGGGATCGCCCCGCCAGTGTGCACCTGTGCGGCTTCTCCAGAGTGCACTTCAAGTGTTGGGGATTTCCCCATCAGGATTTCACCAGTCAAGCGCAGGTAGGCCGGCAGAGCACCTGACACGCCGAATGTATCCTTTGCCTGGACGGCGTAGCCATCCACTGTCGACCGGGGAAATGGTGGCAAGGGGTGGGGTGCAGTAACACGCTCGGCCAGGACCCGGCCGTGCGACGCGCTCGTTGATATAACTTCAGTGTCTGCAGCCCAGGATTGGGGCAAGGCTGTGAGTATTATTTCCAGTGCAGCAGATGGTGAAATGAGATGTAAAAATTCAGGCATGTCAGCTAAAGATGTACCCCATCAATTCCAGGTAGGCGGTCATTGCAAATAAGGCGAGCGCGCTGAGTGTGAATGTGCGCCAGCGTGGAGGGAGCCCTGCTTTGATGCGATTCAACTGCCAGACCTGGGCGATTGCCAGGGGAAAAGAGATCAATGCGCCAAGCGCCACACGGTCTGGTAGCCCCAGGATGTAAGCGGTTAAGAAGCTCAGGATCGCGAATAGGATGGCTAGATCATGGACCTTCATGGCAGTTTCCCACCCGAGTCGAACCATCAGCGTCTTCCGGTCTCGCTTCAGATCAGAGGCATAATCGGGGAATTCAGAGGCGATAAACGCCGCGAAGAGCAACGCTGCCAATGGGATCGTGCTCATGGGGAGCAGCCGGTGAAGTTCACTGGCCTGTAGTGTAAACGAAAAAATGGGCACGAAACTAGCGACAACGATTGTGGCGATAATTTCACCAACCCCACTGGTGATCAATCTTACGGGTGGAGCGCTGTAGAAGAAGGCGGCGAAGAAGCCCATCAGCACGAATGCCCATGAAATAAAACTAACATCCTTTACAACCAGGAGGAGAGCAGCAAGCGTAGCCGAGATTGTCAGTGTGACGATAGTGGAGATCAATGCGGCCGTATACGGTAAATGCTCTGGGTCGAGCGCTTTCCGATCTCCATTGAAGAGCGACTTGAAGGTAATTTCGATGTCTCGAGCGCCATCGAAGAATGCAACCATGGACTGAGCCATCCATTGGATGGATGTAACGAGTAACTGACCGAGAAAGTAGAGACTCCAGTCGATGGGCCTTCCCAGGTAAGAGGCGATTGCGGTGCCCAAACCGTAAAGCAGAAATCCACCCAGGAGAAAATGCGGGCGGCTTAGATGCAAGAATAATTGCAGATATTCTTTCGAGCGGCTCATGCTTCAAATTCCCAGGGAATCTCTCGATCCCCGGCGTGTTCCCCCTCGGTGTGTGTGCTCAGGCGAATTAGAAAAGCCGGATCTTCCAGTGCGCGGCAGCCGAAAGCCACGCCGAATGGCGCCAGGACAAGTGTCGGTGTCTCGGCGTAAAGGTGGTGCCAGTGGCCCTGTGATGGCGAATCCTGCCGCAGGTCATGCCAGGCGAACTCTACTTGCCCTTCGATAAGAGCCCACACCTCGTCCGCCACGTCCCGCAGGGTTAAAGTCTCGCTCCGCTCTGGCGATTTGCGGATCACCTGCACCTGACCAAAACGCCGCAGGAGGTGATCCTCATCGCTCAGCACATGGAATTTCGTCAAGCCATCGGTTTCTTCCACTGTGAGTTCGCGGATATACAGGTCATGTATCGGCTGGTTTTTTGTCAATGCTCTTCCCTTCTGCGATTTCAGCAGTAGCGGTTGAATAAACACTGTCACGGCTCAAATGTGTACGCCGCGCATTCGACATATTAACTCACGTAGGTGCACTTGAGTCGGATATTCATTGTACCGCCCGTCCGCCCGAAATTCGAATCTGAATGGAAAGCGCGAAGATAATACCCGTCGAAACAACGACCCTCCCTCATCTTGGGGAGGAGATTGCTTCGTCACTTCGTTCCTACTAATGACATCCATGTCATTTTGAACTGAGCAGCATCCGCCGGTAGAGTAGTCCGGCGTGGTTTCGACACTTGTACCTGCACCACAAGTGCAGGTGTACGCTCCTTACCCTCGCACTCAACCGACGCCGGACGTATCGAAACCAGGGATGCTGTGGAGACACTCGCAATGACAAATACTTGGAGGGTTCTTTATGCCACGAACGAGATTCTTCGCTTCCTGGCGTCGCTCAGAATGACATTGACGAGGATCCTGTCATTTCGAGCGAGCCGTGAAACGGCGACCGAGAAATCCCTACATTGGATCTTTGATAGCCGCAGCTATCGAACTGAAAAGATTCCTTCCCTCAGATCCTTCGGCAGCGAAGAGACTAGGCATCCTCGCTTAACGAGTGCTAGAATGACCCTATGCGTGGTGATCTACCCCAACCCGACCGCGACCGTCTCAGCACGCTAACGGCGCTGGTGATCCTGAGCTATGCCTTAATTCGAATCGTGGTTCTGCCTATCTTCTCGGCGGAGCTCACTTTCGCAGGTTTGATCTTCGAATTCAAGGTGGATACTCGCCTGATCATGTTGACTCTTGCTGCGGCGCTTACGGTTGCCGGGGCAGACTGGTTGCTCCGTTCCCACCCATCCTTGAAATCAGGCGAGCGGACATTCGAGCATTGGATCGTCCCTGGCTTGACCGCCCTTGCGGCGGGGATCATCCTGACACGCTTGCCGGAAGGGCCTGCACTTTGGGTTGGCCTGGTAGCTGGGGCTGCACTCTTAATGGCGGTGCTCCTGGCGGAGTTTTTAATCCACGATCCAACAGACCCTCGACATGACCTCGCCGCGTTGGTCTTGAGAACCCTGGCCTACCTTCTCATGGTCGGCATTCTGTTCACAATGCATGCTATTGATTTACGCTCGGTATACCGTGTCCCGCTTTCGTTGGTTGTTATCGCTGTCATCAGTTGGCGACTACTGCAGCTTTCTACATCCGTCGACGGCCAGGCTGTTGTTTCCGCTCTGATCGTTGGTGGGATCTCAGCACAGCTTGTTTGGGCATTGCACTACTGGCCTCTGCCCTCATTTCGATTCGCTTTGATCGTAGGTTTATTTGTTTATATATGCAATGGATTGATGGAGACTTTGCGCGCTGGGGAGATGAGCAGAGCACGACTGATCGAGCTTGCCTCTGTCGCCATCGTTGGTTTAACAGGGATCCTCGTGTTTTCGTGACAGCAGTTCGTCCAAGAATGTTCGCCTCTTTATCTCAAGCAACGCTCAAAGCTTGCCGCGAAACATCCCTAAGATTCCTCTGACCCGGTCAAGTCCGTCTCTTGCTGCGCTTTTTCGTGGTCATCTTTGATTTTATTACGAGCACGCCACCCTACAAGTCGCTCATCCCCATTCAATAACCGTTTGATATTCGGGAGCAATGCCCAGATCACTATTAATTCTGCCAGTATTGCATAGCCAACATACGCCCAAGGGCCGAGGCCGAGCGCTGCCCGGATAGCGAAGATGATCCCGGCCAAGAATGACACGCTCATCGTTGTCACTGAAGCGTAGCCAATGCCATAGAAGATCGCGCCCACAAGTGGAAGGATGATTAACCCTGCCGGTGGCCATAATCCCACTGCCGCGCCAAAAGAGCACGCGCCACCCGCTCCACCCCGCAATCTAATCTTGCCGTCTTCTCGCTGGAGCAGGAAAATGGAATAGTTGTGTCCCAGAATCGCAAGGGCTCCGGCGACTGCCTCGATCCAGGGTTCTCCTCCGCCTGTTAAAGCACGTGCGACCCAAACCGCTAGAGCAGCCTTTAAGACATCCGCAATGGCGGTTGCGGCGCCCGCCCAAACACCGGCGACACGCATTACGTTTGTCCCCCCAGTCCTACCGCTATACCACTTAGTGATGTCCCGTCTTCTAACGAGCCTCACCATTATTAATCCGACAGGGATCGATCCCAGTAAATACGCTGCTATGAGCGCGATGATACTC
>JAUWFP010000226.1 GCA_030606845.1 Anaerolineales bacterium
CCTTCATGCAGCCTAGTATTGCGCCGCCATGATGGCGATTGATGGAAAGGATCCCAGCAGCCACTGCGGCGTTGAGTGGCGCACCGGTGGACGCCACTGTGCGCGCAGCAAGCGCAGAATGAGGTGAAGCCCCGTGATCGATCGATGAGACCAGTATGGCATTCATCATTTTGGCTGCATCCGTTGAAGGCAGTTCACCTTTAATGGCGAGGTATACAGCCTCTGCGAACGAGATAGTCCCCATTAGTTCATCGATTCGATAACCACGCAGGCGGACCTCGTTCGGTTTGATCTCAGTGATTGAGGTTTTCCAACTTAGATCGGTCATAGTTTTATCCCATGCTTCTCGAGAACGGATTTGGTGGCATGAGGCAGATCTCCGAAGGCGTCCACAACCGTGGCTCCCACCTCCTGTAGACGTTTTACTTTTCCTTCATAGGTGCCTCGATTGCCTTCCACAATAGCGCCTGCATGACTGAAGCGTGTGCCGCTCTTAGCAGCTTTCCCGCCGATGAAGGCGATAATTGGTTTTGTCACCTCGCCCGATTCGACGAGGTCCGCGACTCGCTCCTCTTGGCTGCCGCCAATCTCACCAAACATCACGATCGCCTTTGTTTCCGGATCCTTCTGGAAGAGTTTAATCACTTCGGGGTGGGGCAGGCCGACGACGACGTCTCCACCTACATGAACAAGCGTTGTCGCGCCGATCCCCTCTTGAGCAAGGTAATAGGCCATGGATGAGGTGATGCCGCCGGAACGTGAGGTGATCCCTACCGGGCCGGGGAAGAACCAGGAACGAGCGGATGCCGCACGACCGCCGATCATCCCCAGCACGCCTTTGCCCGGGGAGAGGACCCCCAGCGTGTTTGGTCCTACGAACTGCGCCTTATGCTTTTTCGCGCTGTGCGCAATCTCAAGCACGTCGTAAATCGGGACTCGGTCGGGAACGATAACCAGCAGTTTTACGCCGGCTTCGATCGCCTCCAGGGCTGCACTGCGGACCAGCGGAGCGGGTATGAAAAGCACGCTAATGTCGAACTTGCCACACGCCTCGCTGGCTTCGAGAACCGTATCGTAGACGGGCACACCGATGATCTCTTGGCCGCCCTTACCGGGCGTGACGCCGGCGACGATGTTGGTGCCATAATCCTTCATCAGGGAGGCTCTCGTTCGCCCTTCGCGCCCTGTGATTCCTTGGATAAGGACGCTTTTCTTATCATCGATCAGGATAGACATATCCGCTCCTGTGATCGTTCTCTAATGAATTAGATTGGAAAATCTTACTCCAGCCCTGGTATTGGAAGTTCGACATAACCGCCCCGGTTGCCTCCAAAGTAGCACTCAACCTGGCAGGCGAGGCACTCGATGCAGCCGCCTTTTCGGGCTTCCTCCGCGCTGATGTTTAGTACGGGGAGGCCGTCCTTGAGGTCAAGGATTTCTGGCACACATGTATCAATGCAAATATGCGTCTCACACTGGCGACAAACATCATAGTCGAAGATGACAGTACCACCGGATACAGTTTCAAATTGGTACGGCTCCTCAGGTTTGAGTGAAATAACGGGTGGTACAGAGTCTTCGACAGGAAGAAAATCCTTTACTAGAACGTCCAGGCGATCTGAACAAAAATCGGGCGAGTCATCTTTTCCATAGGCCTCGATAGGCACAGGGAGAGCGTCGTTAACCCGTTCCATGAGCGCAATCGCTCGATCTTCCGCGTTGCCTCCCAGGCGGATCACCGCGGGGACGTTCAATGGGACTTCAAGGAATGCCTTTGCGAGCCCGCGGGCGCTGTGAAACTGCTCCTGCGAGGCGACACCTGAGCCGGAGGAAAAATAGCCATCGATGGGTCCCTGGGCCAGGATGATCCTGGCGGCGCGATATACCTTCGATGCTGGTGGATTCCCGCTTGTGTCAACGAAGTTGGCAATCTTGTAGCCTTTGTTCAGTATGGCGTCCATGCTCATCATCGATCCGCCGCCGCCGGCGCCGTGAAAACCGATGACTTTATCCCCACGCTTGAAATCCTGCTCCATCTGAATGAAGTAGAAGGTTCCGCGATAATCACCCTTCTCAACATCCCAGGCGATGCGCTCGAGCTCGGTTGGCGGCCTGTCGAACTCGCGGGCGACTTCGATCTCCAACCCCGGATGCCGGAACACAGCATAATCATCGACGGTGATGCGGCAGTCCGCGGCGATGAGTTTTCCATCTTCCGTGAGCACAATGGGGTTTATTTCGGCTGCGCGCGCATCAGAATTGCGAGCGACGAGGTAAAGCCGTGACAGCATTAGCCCCAATGCCAGTTGGAGCTTTCCTTGAATGCCAACCTGACGAACAAGATCGCGCGCGTAATAGTCAGGAAATCCGGTTTGAATATCTACAAGCGTCTGGGCAATTGCATCAGGATGTTCGCTTGCGATCTGCTCAACGCCCGACCCGCCTTTTGCGCTGAAGATAATTCTGGGTGCTTGGGCGATATCATCGATAATCACGCCAGCATAGAATTCGCGCTTAACATTGAGTTTCTCTTCAACCAGCACTGTATCGATTTCAAATCCGCTGACTTCTTTGCCCAAAATCGAACTCGCCGCAGCTGCGGCGAGTTCGGGTGAGTCAGCAAACTTTATCAACCCGAGAGATGCACGCCCGGTCACCCATGCCTGTCCTTTGACAACAACTTCGCAGCCAAGCTCTTCTGCAATCCTTTTCGCTTCTGATGCTGTGCGCGCGGCCTCGCCTCTGGGAATGCCGATCTTCTCGCCTGCGAGCAGGCTTTTCCCTTGATGTTCGTGCAGTCGGGCCATGATTATCCTCGCACGTTCGTCATCAACCTGAGTGACCTATATTCTGAAGTGGGGCAGGGGTTCATAAGCCCCAATAGTTTCTTGGATGCATGCTGTAATCCAAGGCTTCAATTATGTACAACCGGAGTGGATTATACAATCAGCATATGCGGGGGTAAACCCGATTACAGCTTGTGAACCTACAAGGTAACAATATTTTAGATGCTAATTATTTGTAATTCATTGACGTTACGCTTGATTTTCTCTGACACATGGTACTTGTGAATAAGTGTGCGACAGCCTACTCTCCGTTTATGCTGGGGAGATACGCCGCCAGGTATCCGGCACGTAGCTGATTGATGAATGGCGGCAGTTATCCGGGAGGTTGTTCAAGCTGCAATGAGGACTGAACTGCGGTTTGCCGGATTTGGCGGGCAAGGGATCATCTCCGCTGGGATGATCGCTGGCCGCGCAGCTGCGCTTCATGATAACAAGAACGCTGTGATGACGCAGTCTTATGGACCAGAAGCACGCGGCGGCGCCTGCCACGCGAACGTCGTTATCTCCGAAGACCCGGTTAACTACCCAAAAATCATTTGCCCAAATTTGCTTGTGGTCATGTCACAGGAAGCTTTTACTCGTTATAGCCGTGAAATCACTCCAGGCGGGACGTTGATCGTCGACGAAGATTTGGTGCAGGACATAGAAGCGGATGAAGGTATCCAACTTTACATCGTCCCAGCCACACGGATTGCCAAGGAGCTCGGCAACAAAATCGTTGCCAATGTCGTCATGCTTGGTGCAGTCGCCGCTCTAAGTCCGGCGATCAGAAAGAAAGCATTGTTGGAATCCGTTCGTGAGTCCGTGCCGGCTCGTTTCCTCGAGTTGAACGAGCGAGCATTTGAAGCCGGATACGAGTACGGGGAAGGGATCACAGCGTGAGCCGGATCGGGGTATTCGTTTGCCAATGCGGCATGAATATCAAAAGGACCGTGGACACGGAAGCGGTCGCTGACTCTTTACGGGAATATGACGACGTTGTCTTTACCACGGACTACGATTACATGTGCTCAGATCCTGGGCAGCGAATGGTCCGAGATGCGATCGCGGCACACCGGCTGGACGGAGTAGTAGTCGCAGCGTGTTCGCCTTCCATGCACGAACCCACATTTCGGTCGGCGGCGATAGATGCTGGATTGAATCCATATCTTTGCGAGATGGCCAACATACGCGAACAATGCAGCTGGGTACATGAAGATCGCGCCCGGGCGACGGAGAAGGCCATCCGCATATCGCAACTTACGGTCGAGAAGGTGCGCGGCAATGTCCCGCTTGAGCCGATTCTCGTTGATCATTCAGAAACATGTCTGGTAATCGGCGGCGGGATCAGCGGGATTCAAGCCGCGCTGGATGTAGCCGAAAGTGGTTTCGATGTCATTTTGGTCGAGAAGGAACCTTCGATACTAAGTGTGATACTTGCATCTTTAACAGGATCACCTTTTTTTGAATTTCGAATAGTGCCAAAGATCCTTGTTTTCTCTTTTGTTCCTTTTT
>JAUWFP010000301.1 GCA_030606845.1 Anaerolineales bacterium
ACTGGTTTGATGCAAGCTGTCTTCGCCCTCTGGCAACTTCAAGGAACAATTAAGAAACACTTCGATGATGATGCGCTGCAGGTGAAAAACGCGAAAAGAGGGGCAATCCATTCCCATGCCGGTACAGGCACCTACGTGACGGTCAGCATACTTGAGCAGGAGGCTTAGTCATGGCGAAACTACCAGATCGACGACCTGAAACCCTCGGCGGATACATCGTCCATGGCGTACCTTTTCCGGTAAAGACCGATCCGGATTCTCTCGCCTTTCTGAAGCAGATGGCGCCGCTGCAGATTGAACAAGATTACAAGATCACCTATCCGCACTCCTATGGTCAAGATAGTCCCTGGTTTGCCGCTGCTTCGAACAAGAAGCTGCTTGCTTCCCGGGATCCCGAGAGCGGTTATGCATACGCCACGCCTCGTGGTCATGATATGTACTCCGGCAAGGAAACGGAGTGGATCGACATCACTGAAACCCCGGCGCACATTCATGCCTTCACGGTTTGTTACTTTGGCTCGGAGGAGTTCCTCCCCGAGACGCCCTTCGTTTTATGCCTGATCAAATACGAAGACATCAACACTCTATTCCTCGCTCGTCTTTTCGGGGTTGATCCTGATGAACCGTCTTTGGATTGGATCGGGATGGAGGTCAAACCCCGTTTCCTGAGGAATAGCAAGCTCAAGCCAACGGACGTTTATTTCCTCCCTGCCTGACTGCTGGAACCGAAGAGCCGGTCAGTACTTGATCTTATGCGTTGGAGGTGCTCCTATCTTTATAAAATGGAAAGGAGCACCTCGATATAGCAACGCGATGGGGATTGAGTCCATTTTCATAGCGTTCACAATCTCTCAACACTAATCAGCGTCCTATGGCTCAACAAAAACCAATACAACCCCCAAATCAGGATTTGAGAGTGGCGACGCCAAATTCTTCCCACCCTGTTAAGCGTGAACTTCTGCGCACGTACTTGGCGATGACAACGCTGGGATTTATTGGTGCGATTGCCGCATTCATTTGGGCAATTTTCAGATGGTACTTCGCCTATCATCATTTCGGTCCCGCCGTCGTCAGTCGCTGGACCACACCGGCGCTTGTTCTTTCATTGGTCCTCGCTGCTATCGGTGGAATTGGTCTTATACTTTACATGAGTGCTCGCAACTATCGCGTGACCACGGACGAGATAAGTATGCTTATTACGAAGCGAAACCAAGCGGTCTCCATCCCTTGGGAGGAGATTGAATTCGTCCGCTCTTCTTCCATTCGCTACGGTATAGCGAAATTAGAATGGGGGAATCGATCTACCTTATGGATCCATACCTCCAACGGCCAGGTTTTCCGTTTCATGAATAACCTGACGGATTTCAACGGCCTGGCGGAGACTGTCAAAGCCAATTTATACCCTCGGTATCTTGCTCACTATCGCCAGTATCTTAACCAGGGTCAAAGCCTTGACTTCGGTCCGGTCCAATTGACGCAAAACGGGATTGTTTTTAGGCGGAAGGAGTGTCACTGGTCAGAGTTAGAGGGGGTCTCGCTCGCTCGCGGCCGACTGACCATTACCGTTAAAAAGGGGCCACGAATGAAATCCTACTCCATTCCCGCCAGGAAGATCCCTAATTCAGATCTCTGCGCCCAGTTAATCCAAAACATTGAGTATTGAAAATGAAAAAACTTACGACTGGCTTCCTTCAACTAACGCTGGTTTCACTCCTGGTAACAGGCTGCGCGGTATTGCCAGCAACCTCCATGCCTGTAGAACTGCCATCGCCGGTTCCCATCAGCAATGCCACCCCCTCTCCTTCGGCTGAGGTCACATTTTCTGTTGTCCTGCCAGCAGTGACTGACTCAGACTCTGGAATTGAACTCGTTCTGCTCGATCCAGTGACCGGGTTGGACTACAACACCTATTCAATTCCAATGGAATCAGCAAGCGACGGGCGAAGGCAGGTGAGGATCGCTTCCACGATCGGTTCGCTCCTCTATTATCGCTACGCCCGCCGATCCCCAGTCGAAGCACGAGAGGTAGATGCAAACTTCGAGTCCATCCGGACACGGGTAGCGCTCGTAACTGGACCAGTGCAGATCGACGATGTGATCGCAGCATGGTCTGATGCGCCCTTTGAAGGACCGACTGGCCGCATCATCGGTGAGGTCCTGAACGCGTCCACAGGGAAGGGTATCCCCGAGATTGCTGTGAGCGCGGGTGGTCACATCACGTTTAGCGATGGTGAGGGGAAATTTCGCCTTGATGATCTACCAGCCGGTCTCCACAATATCACCCTTTTCAGCCCAAATGGGGCGTATAAATCCGAACAACAGGGCGCACAGGTGGCTGCAGATGCGACTACACCGGTGGCTTTCTCTCTCCAAGCGGCAACACCGGTTCATATAACTTTCCAGGTTACCGTTCCTGCGGATCACAACCCGGACGCACAAATCCATCTTGCCGGAAACATCTCACAACTCGGAAATCGTTTCGTTGATCTTCTGGGAAACATCCGCACATCCACGCTCCATATGCCCACCCTAGTTCAAATTGATCCAACCCACTACCTTGCGGTCCTAACACTCTATAGCGGAACTGACCTCCGCTATAAGTACACGATGGGTGATGGTTTATGGAATGCGGAGCGGGATGGCGAAGGTCATTTCGTAACTCGCCAGGTAATTATCCCTGACCAAGAGACAACGCTGCGTGATACTGTAATGAACTGGAACTCGAGTGGGGATTCAAGTCTACAATTCCACGTCGAAGTCCCCAAAAACACTCCGCCCGAGGAGGGGGTTAGTCTGCAGTTCAAACCTGGCTCCTGGTTCGAACCAATACCTATGCGGCAGATCGCACCCCTTGAATGGGTATATGAGTTGCACGGTCCTTTGAAATTCGCCGGAGTTGTGGAATACCGCTATTGTCGCAATCTTCAATGCAGCAGCGCCGATGACGAAGACACAGCAGGACCAATGTCGACTGGACGCGCGCTCGACTTCGAGCAAGGCAGCGTTGAAATCCACGATCAAGTT
>JAUWFP010000103.1 GCA_030606845.1 Anaerolineales bacterium
TTCTAAGTTCGCCGCGCCGAAGTCGCTGAATCACACCGCGGACAACCTCATTTTCCTCTTTTTGTCTGTTCTCTTCATTTTGCGGTTCGTCTTCGCCTTTCCCGTTCCTACCTACACATTCTTGTACCTCACCCATTCTTGCTCGCCCCTTTTGGGCGGGCTCTTCATCATCTCCCTCTTCGTCCACGTCTCCACGCCGAGCAGGCTGCTCATACGGTTGCTCTCCGTCGTACTCCAGATCTGTCGCCAGGGCGCCATCCCGCCGACGGACTCTTGAGACAGCCGCACCGCTTGCTCATTACCCGATGTGCACACCGGAGAGTGAATCAGCCACCAGGGATCGCCCTCAGGAAGAACCAGCCTCTCTACCAACACTGTCCATCCATCAATACCAGCTTCTCTCATGAATGTAAGAATTTTGTGCTCCCTCCAGTGTGTTCCATCGATCACCCACACCAGCACATCCTCATCTCTTCTCAGATTCGCCCACCATTCTCCATATCGATCGACCCTCTCCCTGACCCTTTCTAAGGACATAGTGCTGCGGTCCACCTCAATGAGTAGATTCCTCGACATCACGTTCTGCTTGTGCAACGTGGTATCCCCATCCAGCCAGCCTCGCTTCCAGATGGCGACCTCGATCATCGCATCGGGTTTCACCATACGTATGTTCGTTTTCCTGCCCTTCCTGTTCTCGCGAAACAGAAGCCGGCTTCCGATCGTGGTAACGATTCTGACGTCGATACCGCCGATAGGATTGGCAACGCACCGAGCGCCGTAGAGCACTGCAAGCGCAAACCGCCTCACCGCCACCTGATGTTCTTCCCACCCATCAAACCATCGCAGCGAATAGGTTCTTTTCGCCCTTCCTTTGCGAACGATGTGCTGCGGCCACGGGTGAAATCGGTGCACGTACTGGGGTTCGGTCCCCCAGTGATGTGTAAGCAACTCAAGTCCAAGATCGGATATGACCTTCCGTCCCTCAAGCCGGTGCTTCGCTTTTTCCGTCTTTGCGTTTTCGATCAGGTCCAATGAGCCGATACGCTTTATCCGCCGTGTCTGTTCTTGTACTCCTTTCTTTGTCTGGGAGAAGAGGTATGCGAGCTCATAAGTGGACATCAGCGGATTGTTCCCGACTTCCACCAGCGTTGCCCAATCATCCTCGTCCAGTTTCGCCGCGATCCCGCCCAGCTGGTTTCGCCGTATCTCGCCTCGGTGTCGAATACGAATGTGTGTCTTGAGATCGTCTGCGCGATACGGCTCCCACGTCTTCGTTGAGGATGACCGCTTGTAGGTTCTCACTACCCTGTACTCTTCTGTGCCCACCAACCAGATATGAACTCGCTGCCCCCCTCCCCAGTTAATTTCTACCTGTTTTGCGATGTGGTCCATTCGTTTACGGTGGCTCGTCAGTATGACATCCCTCACGTCATCTCCGTATTCTCGTGGTGGATCGACGATGAATTTGAGGGCTTCTGGCGCGCATCCTCCGACATCCACCCACATCCGCCACCATTTGCCCTGCCACAGGAACTCACCATCCGCTTCGAAGCCTGGCGACAGCCCGGCACAAATGGCCTCTGACCCCATGACCTGTAGCGCGAACTCTCTCGCTATCTCGAGGCGGCGAAAGCCCAGCAGAACGGCGTTCGATTCTTTCCTGTGGGCTAGATTGGATCCCGATCCCCCGACCGACATTTCGCGTAGCTCGCCTTTTTCTTCTCCGAACAGAATGCTGATGGTCCTCTCACCAAAAATCCTTTCAAGATACGTCAGAGAGGAGAAAGGGTGGCGATCGATAAAATCCTGGAGTGGTTTTTCGTCTCTCGCCGAGTCTTTCACTTCAGCGCCCCTCCCTCTTGCCCCTTATCATCCTCTTCGATTTCCTTAAGCGCGGCCTTTCTCCAATCCTCCGCTATCTCCTTTCCCAGTATGACCTCCCCAGCCTCCCCCGATGGGTCCCGATCCTCAAGCCCGCCATCCTCGTCGCTCTCGTCCTCCCATGGAAGCCCGACCCGCGCCCCCTCTCCGATCGCGCTGAGCTCAGCGCCAACCTTGTCCAGCAGGATGAGGGCCGCTTGCGTCGAGGTTGCTTGCTTTTCCTTTTTGGGGCGTCCAGAGCCCACTCCAGTGCTCAAAGCCGTGGCCCCATACCTGTCGAAGTAGAAAACCATATCCAGCGCCTTCTGATAGGCAGCGTCATAAGGAAGGCTGTACTCCGCTCGCCTTTTCCATACCCTCTCCGCTATGAATGAGTTCTGCTCTGGCGGGGGTGCACTCTCGAAATAAAAGGGCCTGCTCAAGCGTCCATCTTCTCTCTCCATCCTTACATAAGCTTTATATGGTTCGAGGCTGATGAGTGTGTCGGCGGTTGGTCCACCTCGATCCCCGCTCAGCTCAAGGCGAGACATGTAATCTGCATCGTCCCCATTCATGGCGAATGCAAACATCGAGTAGACGCCACTCAGGATGATCTCCGGAATGTTCCTGTCCTGCTCTCTCAAGCTGGCCATCGATTGCGTGCCTAGCACCATACGTCCACCGTATTTTCTCATCTGCTGGATGAGCTCGGCCCACGGTACGCCAGTGAATGTTTGAAACTCATCAATGACCAGCATTACGGGAGCCCGATTATCTGGTGATCGTTCGCCCTGGTGTATGAGCTCTCTCAGCATCACGTTGATGATCAACGAGCCGACAAAGTCGCTGACTTCCGAGCCGTACTTATTCATGCCGGTGTTGATGAGAAGCAATCGCCTATCACCAATGATTTCAGCGATGTCCAATTTAGTCTCGGGGCAGCTGAAGAGCGCCAGCATGGGCTCCTCTTCAAAGCGATAGGCTTTCGACAGAACCGGTGATATGACTTGCTCTTTGAAGTGCGGTGTAAGGTCCTCGTAATCGTCAAGGAAATATCGTGCAAGGATTTTCCTGTGTGGGCTTCCCTCAAGTTCCGTTCGCAGAAATTGGTCGCGCACTTCATGATGCGCCTTCAGGATCGCAGATAGCTGAGACAGTCCCAAACACTCGCTGGCTGGTCGCATTTCGTTCGCGGCCACAAGCATCTGAACCCCCCTCTTCAGGGGGATTTGCATCCTCGGTCCCCAGTAATCCGACCACAGCGATCGTCCTATATCCACAATAGAATTGACGACTTCAATGACCCCCCACCCCTCCCGCTTTACATCCAATGGGTTGAACGTCAGAACGAATTCTTTGTCGCCCACATCCATAATTCGAACGCGTTCAATGTCCTCTTCTCTTATAGAACCGATAATCTGGTTGACGAGGTCTCCATGTGGATCGATAACGATCACCGCTGGGTTCTCTGCGTCTCGCATTCCGGCCACGGACAAATGATGCATGAGCGTCGACTTGCCTGCCCCGGGTTTCCCGATGCAGAAGATGTTGTGTTTCATGGCTGCAGATGAAATATGTACGGGCTTGCTCCTTCCGTCGGATGTGAAGTATCTGCCTATACGATAAAAGCCGCTTACATCCTCTGGATCCGGCGAGCGAATCTCCACGCCGCGTACGGGGACATGACCGGGGGACATCTGCTCGTTAACAAGCGGCGGGTGCCACAAGCCCGCGACCTCATCGGTGCCGAGCCACATGGTATTCTCGCTCTCCTCGCTCGCCCATATCCAGAGACCCGCACCCTCAAATGGGTCTGGTGTTACCTGGAGCCTGTTTCCTCCGGCTCGTGAGTATTGAGACATTGCTCGGTCAATGCGGCTTGCAAGCCTCTTCGCTCTTTCGTATGTGTCAGCCCAAACACGCGCCCGAATGCTTACCAGATAGAAGGCGTCCTGGTCGACCACCTTCTGACGCACCATTGCCAGGTCTGCTTCGCCCCACGGATCATCTTCCCTGTCCAAAAAACGCCATAGCAGACCGCCCAGGATGACGATCGGCAGAGATAGAGCGGCGAACAACCACCAGCTCTTCTGCTGCCCGACGATCACGGCAACAATTGCCATGAGTACAACCAGCAAATAGGCAGCGCCCCTTGCGAATGTATATCCTTGTGGAACGGGCGCTTGTGTATAGTTGATTGGCACTATCGCCGATTTCCCCTCCGGATTAATCATGTATCCCCGCTGCGCCTCGAGCTTCAGCCTTCGCTGGACTGGTTCCAACCACTCGGGTTTCCCTTTCCTCGAGATCATGATCTGCAGCCAAACGCGCTCGTTCGTGCCCAGGCCAAGCGTTGTCGCGAGCAGCGTGTGCACCGGATCTCCACGCAGGAATGATTCCCAGATTCTTATGGGCATATAGGGAGATGCGCCCAATTTGAAGGCAAAGCCATACTCCCTGCCGTTGGGATTGGGGCTTTGTTTCACCAGAGGATCCTCGTCCAGGATCTGAAGGGCTGCGCTTGGCCAGAGCGTCTGTATATTGCCGGCCAAGAACCGAAGGTTGTCCTCCTCCCCCCTCACGAGCATCACCCGCCGATCGCCCTCACCATAGTATTCAAGCGATAGAGGGACCGGAAGCGAGGCGATGAATTGACCAACGGCTTCTGCGTCAACCTCGTTGTGTGCTGGAAGTTGGAGCTCGGCGACGGCCGCGACCACATCTGAATAAACCTTGCCGTTGTTTCCACCTGAATAGGTCTCAATGTCTCTCGTAAACCATTCGCTTTGTGCCGGAACAAGGCTCCTCCCGCAGCGATTGCAGCGCATCCCTGTGGAGGTTCCCTCTTCAAGCGAATAAGCAGTCCTGCAGTTTTGACAAGCAACCTGTGGCTCTACCAACACGAATATCCCTTCAATGCACACCCAAATATCTACCGGCTTGCGGAAGCGCTCGTCGGAAATTGTCTAACTTGATTGTAGAGGAGAAGCTCTCGGGAACGCGTTTGCTAGGCGTTTGGAAAAGCGTTTGTTAGCCGTTTGGTTTGTCAGCCCCTCTTCAACCATGATCCACATCAACTCCACAGAAGATCAGCGTCGAAACACTCTTGTATCCCCTTTCTGTGCTTCTGCTTTAAGGCCGCCAGTCTGGATCCCGGCATATAACCGCATCCCTTTTGCTCCCCTCCCCAATCCTGCGCATCAAAATCATGGGGTGCGCTCTTTTTCTCTCCTCAACACGAGAAAGATTTGCATTGAAAACTACCTGGACGGTCGAGGATCTTTGTCGCCGTGGAAGGACAAGAATATCATCCTCATCTTCATATAAAGTGCACGTACACTTAATTATAGGTTCTTGCTCCTCCTTTGTGTCCCCCGCTCCGTCCTCAAATGTGTACACGCGTGTACACATTCTCTTCTGTCGATATCTGTGGGAACTCGTTGTCTATAGGGAACGCCCAGGTAGGCAACGGCACAATCCGTCGAGAGATGCCTTTTCCCGCCTTGCTATCTGGGTTTATGGGAGAGGGGGTATCTAGAGCAGCGCGGCTCGTTACAGATTAATATTCCTGAGGGCCCGGGGCGCTAGCGCATAAGTGGCCACACGGCCGCAATTCAATAACTCTCTCATTGATAGAGCAGCGCACGACGATTTGAAAGGAGAGCTATCGGAGAGCATCCTTGCCACACGATAACATCGACACGCTTCGCCAGTGCTCTCTCTCTGGGCCAGAGACACCAACCCGCTTGGCTCGCCCAGTTTCGTTATGTCGCCGGTGATCGTGGCCTCGAGCACCGGCGCGCCTTCCCGCAAGGACATCTGTACGATGTGCGGCAGTGGTATCTGCCCCGCTATTGAATGAGGATCACTCATGCCTCAGCGCAGCTACGGGGTCCAGGGATGCCGCTCGCTGAGCAGGGTAGATGCCTGAGAGCACGCCCATCCCCGTGGCAAAGAGCAGGGCGAAGATGGGTAACCAGAGTGGGATGGCAACGACATCGATCGGTCCACCGCCCGCTGTAGCGCTGGTTCCTCCGGTGCCTGTCGCCTGTGCGGTGATGTAAGCTCTGGCGATGATGTTGATCATCTGACTGACGAAAATACCAACTGCAATCCCGCCAATCCCACCGGTGGCGCCGATGGCACCAGCTTCGGCCAAGAACACAGTCATCACGTCCCTGTTCGTAGCGCCGACGGCTTTCATCAGGCCGATCTCGCGCGTGCGTTCATAGATTGCCATTGTCAGGGTATTTGCGATCCCCAGTCCAGCGACAATCAGCGCAATGCCACCGATTCCACCCATGATGGCCTGGATCACGAGAAAGATCGTGTTGATCTGCTGCAGCACCGTCCGAGCTGAAAAAGCGAAGAAGCCTTGGTTGAGAAGTTCTTGCTCGAGGCCCAGCACGTGGTCCGCGCGTTCGACCACGATCGTAGCCTGCGAGTAGCCCTCCCTCTCACGATTAACTCGCCGCCCAGTGGCCCATGAGTTCAGTTCTTCCAGATCTGGCATGGCGATGAATATTGAGTAGTCAATGGCTCCGCCGCGTTCGGCAAGGACGCCTGCCACCCGAAGGCGGATGTTCCGATCGGTTGCCTCCCCCTCGTTTGTGAAACGTGTAAGCTCAAGAGTGAGTGTCTGGCCCTGCAGGTCGACCTCTTCAACCGTGCTCGCAACCGCTCTACGCCGAGGGTCTATGAAACTGTCGACGACGCGCGCCCCCACAAGAGCCTGCCCGCGCCCGAGCTGCAGCGCACCGTTTTCTACCTCCCAGCCGAGGGATCGAATCACCTTTGTATCCACCCCGACCACCGACCCCGAGCCAACGAGCCTATTGAACTTAATAGTTGCCCGCGCGGCAAGCGTCTCACGAGGCGTCACGGCCACAATCCCAGGTCGCCGGGCCAGTTCTCGCAGAAATGCGGGGGTCAACCGGTTCTCGCTCCGTCCAGTGCCCGTGTTGCTTCCACCGAAAGCCTGGAAGAACGCACCGGGCACGACCGTTATCTCATTGAGAGGGCCAATAGAGGTCAGATCTCGGGTGGCGCTGCGCTGTAAGCCGGCAGCAAGCGAGACCAGGATGACCACTGCTGCCGTTCCGATCAGCACCCCCGTTGCGGACAGTACCGTCCGGAAGCGCATTCGGTTCAAGTTGGTCCACACCAGCCTCAGCAGGTCGCTTCTCTTCATCGTAGGCTCATTCGCCAAGTCCGAGAAGCCCCAGGATCAACCGTCCGAGCTTCTGCAGGAAACTCTGCTCGCTAACATCCTCTGTTTGCAATGCATCTTCGGGGGACTGCACACCAGGCTCTACCTCGAAGGTCAACTCTTGTGCCACCTTCTGGATCTGGTTCAGTTCATCTTGGTAATGCACGAATACCGTGATGTTT
>JAUWFP010000268.1 GCA_030606845.1 Anaerolineales bacterium
AGTTCCGGCGGGCTCTTTGGTGTGCTCATGAGGCTTTTTAGCGGACCGGAGACTTTCACGCGCGCCTACCCAGCAGCGGATGACAGGCTGCGAGAGCGTGACCTCTTCGACGGCGTGGACAGCGGCTGACCACACCGGCCATGGTGCCCCCCTTGAGCCGGTGCAAGGCTGTCGACCTCGCTACGGACGTTGTTAGCGACGGTATCAGGCGCTCAGCTTGCATGGTAAGATTCCTCCATTGAGTAAATGCTCATGCGGAAGATCGACATCATGTCTGCTTCGAGCGTTCATCGGCCGCCATCGCCAACCACTTTGACCTTCTCCAGCGGATCGATACGGACGCTCGCCGCTCAATCTGGTGTGACCCGCATGGTTAAAGTATCTCCATGATCTGCACATACCGGCACTACCCTAGCCGATAGAGGAATAGGAACTTGCGATGATATCGTTATTAAACATCCCTGCAGCAGCTCTACCGTTCATTATCTTCGCCCTGCGAGTCTCGGATATGTCGCTCGACACTCTGCGAGTGCTCTTCGTCATCCGCGGGCGGAAACCTTTAGCATGGATCCTGGGTTTCTTCCAGTCGCTTATATGGGTAATCGCCATCACAAGCGTTTTGAGTAATTTGGACAACTTGTGGAACATCATCGCTTACGCTGGAGGTTTTGCCACCGGAAATGTCGTCGGGATGGCGATCGAGGAACGTCTCGCCATCGGGCATAGCAACCTGCAGATCATCAGCTCCCGTTGGGGCAGCGCAATCGCTGAAACCATCCGTGAGAAGGGCTACGCCGCGACCGAACTCCCCGCACGTGGCAAAGATGGAACAGTCAGCATGATCAGTTGCAGCATCCGGCGCCGGGATATCGATGCGGTTCGGCAAGAGGTTAATAGGATCGATCCCGATGCTTTCATCACCGTAGAGGATATCCGCCCGCTTCACCGCGGCTTTTGGCGGTCCTAAGCAAGGGACGGTCGCAGAAATACACCTGAAGGCAATCTATCTATGGTTCCACAATAAATCTTCGATGATCTTCTCCCCTGACCCCACAATCCGATGAGTCTGGATTGGAGCCTTATCCCCGCCGCGCTCGTCCCATTCATGATCCTAGCCATCCGCATAAGCAATCTTTCTCTTTCAACGCTGCGCGTGCTTACAGTTGTGCGCGGACGAAAACGAGCCGCCTGGGCGCTTGGCTTCGTACAAAGCCTGCTCTTTGTCACTGTGATCGCGGGTGTCTTGAAAAACCTTGATAACCCTTGGAACCTGGCTGCATACGCCGCGGGTTTCGCCACCGGAAATGTTCTAGGAATAATCATTGACGATCGTATCGCGCCCGGGTATAGCCTGCTGCGGATAACAAGCTCGAGGCGCGGGGCAGCCATCATGGAAGCCTTGCATCAAGGCGGCATGGGTGCAACGGAGGTCGCTGGGTCAGGCCGCGACGGGACCGTGAGTCTGATCTACTGCTGCTCACCCCGACGAAAGGTACGAAAGATAAAAGAACTTGCGCTGCAGCACGACCCCCAGGCCTTTATGACGCTGCTGCAAATGCGGCAGATCGGAGGCGGATGGGAGGGTTAACACCATTTTCAGGGGGAATCAGGTGGAGGTTGGCCCGTATGTCTGCCCACAATCTAACCTCCCGCAGGATAAGAAAACCTGCGGGAGGTTTAACGCGCCGACCCCAAGGCGCTCAGAAAGACAGATATCAGGAAGAGAAACCCCACTCTGATGGCTTGCATCTTGCATCACTCAGAGAACGGCGTGGGGTTGTAAAGCAAAACACCAGCATATACCCTTATAGTAGGAACAAGGGTTGGTTTGCAACGCCCTATCCCAAACGGTATAATCCCGCGACCCATAGTATGAGCTTAACTCGAGCTGATCAACACCTTGATCTGATTGAGAATCGAGAATCTTAAGTCTATCTGCTCTTTGAATCTGGAAGATTAGAAGAAAAAAACAGAATGGCACTCAAGGGCAACCTACGCGACTTTAACGTCACTCAGCTTCTGAATCTGATCAATATTGCCCAGAAGACCGGCACGCTCACGGTTGAGGGTCCAGATGCCATTTCTTGGGTATCCTTCCGCGCTGGAAAACTAATCTACGCACAAATGGGGAATGAGGACGGAAGTCTAACCGGCATACTCACCCGCGCTGGGAAGATCACATCCAAACAAGCAGACGTTATCAAGGAAAATGCGACAGAAAAGAGCGACCAGGGGCTTGGCCTGCTCCTGATAAACGCTGGCTATCTCTCCCAGCAAGTCATCCTGGGCAGTATTCAACAGTACGCCCTTGACATTGTTTACCAACTCTTTACCTGGATTGATGGTCTCTTCCGCTTCGACAATGATGTCCTGCCACCCGCTGATGCAATCACGATCCGCATGGACCTCGAAAATATCATCATGGAAGGTTCACGCCAAACCCAGGAATGGGAACTGCTTAAAGATGAGATCCCAAGCCTTGATATGGCCCTAACCTTCGTCGACCGGCCGGGCGCTGACATTCGTGACGTTCAACTCACAGTTGAGGAATGGAAGGTCGTATCCTATATCAACCCCAAGAACACGCTCAAACAGATCGCAAAAACCAATAAGATGAACGACCTGGAGATCAGGCGCATTGTCTATGGGTTGGTGCAAGCCGGTCTGGTTGAAATCATCCGCCCAGAAGGCATGCCTTTGCCTCCAAAAGCGAAAAAGTTGCCGCCTGTTGATAAGAAGCAGCAGGCTTCACTTGTGAATAAGTTGATTCATAGAATCAGGTCCCTATAGGGAAAGTGGCGTATGCAAACAGTAAAGATGGTCGTCACAGGTCCATTCAACTCCGGTAAGACGGCGTTCATTCAATCTGTCAGCGAGATAGATGTCGTCTCGACAGAGCGCAAGATCAGCACCGAGGCTGAACGTATCAAAGAAACAACCACGGTGGCGATGGATTTTGGCCGGATTACTGTGGACGACGACCTGGTGCTCTACCTGTTTGGCACGCCCGGGCAAAAGCGATTTGATTTCATGTGGGAGATCCTGGCTGAAGGGATGCTCGGGTTCGTCGTCATGGTAGACAGCGCCCGACCTGAGACCTTTCGTGAGGCACGCGGCATCCTCCAAACCTTCCGAGCGTACGCCCCGACTCCATATGTCGTCGCCGCGAACAAGCAAGATCTCGATGACGCATGGGAAGTGGAGGACCTGCGGATCGCCCTCGGCCTCGATTCAAAAATCAAGATGCTCCCGTGCGTAGCAAATGATAAAGGGAAGGTGAAATCCGTTCTTCTGGAACTCCTCTTTAGCATTCTCGAGGAGTCGAAAGAGTAGAACGGTCGTATACGGTTTTTCTTATTTTCGACCACCCGAACCGCTGTCATAGTTTTGTGATTGTCATGTACTATTTGACAAGGGAAGCAATTGCCGCCGGACCCGCTCTTCGTGAAGAGCGGAACCCATCTTTACATAAGGAGGGAGAGAGATGAAGAAGGGTCGCATCCTTGTCGTTGAAGATGACTCTGACATTGGAAATATGCTCTGCATCTACTTCACCGGACAGGGTTATGATGTAGATCTCGCCGCAAACGGATCAGACGCGCTCACCTCCACGCACTCAAACATGCCCGATCTCATTGTCCTGGACATCCTGCTGCCCGATATGGATGGCTATTCGGTCTGCCAGGAATTGCGTGCATC
>JAUWFP010000011.1 GCA_030606845.1 Anaerolineales bacterium
ATTCAGGCATCTCGTGGGTTTGGAATTCTGAGGGGCATCTCGGCTCTTGAATCTCGCAGAATGACATCCACGAATCTTTTTGAAAAGAAGTTAATCCATAAATCGATATTTAATTAACGACCAAACAGCCTCGAATGCATCTCCTAATCCGATTTTCTTTCCCTCGTCATATTCGCGGGGGTTAAAAGTAATCGGTACTTCAAAAATGCGTACTTTCCGCTTGAGCAATTTCGCAGTTATTTCTGGCTCGATATTGAAGCGCTTCGAGCGGAGAGGGATACTCTTGATTATTTCGCTCTTAAAGAGTTTGTAGCCGGTCTCCATGTCTGTGAGGATGCTATTGTAGAGAAGGTTAGTCATTAGTGTGAGCATTTTATTGGCAATCATGTGCCAGAACATCGTCACGCGCCGAGGCGCACCGAGAAATCTGGACCCATAGACGACATCTGCAACACCCTCGCGAATGGGTTGCAGAAGCGTGACGTAGTCCCGGGGATCATATTCCAAATCAGCATCTTGAATTAGGATAAGATCGCCAGTAGCGGCCTGGAATCCTGTTTGTACCGCAGCCCCTTTGCCCTGATTTGTTTCGTGAAGAATGAGTTGAATAATCTCATGGGCGGGCGCCAGTTCCTGCAAGAGCTTTCGAGTTCCATCTGTCGATCCATCATCGATAATTACGATTTCATCTGCAAGCCCGACAGACATCACTCTTTCGAGGAGCACCTCGATGGTATCGTTTTCGTTATAAACGGGAATTACGACGCTTAGTTTCATAGGGATATTTTACCCTCCGTTCTATGTGGGCACAACTTACTATTTGCTCACGGCGGTATCGGTATATATAATCGGGTTACTCTTATTGGAACATAGAACAAAGCATTTATACAGAGTATTGGAGATATATGATGTCTTTACCAAGAAGCCCTGTTAGAGCTGCGGCAGTTGATGATCGGCCTACCACCTCAAATCTTCGTTTTGTACCTCCGCCGGTGAGTCGTGTAGCCGACACCGGTCTTTCTCAGCTATGGCTTCAAGATTTGGCCTTGAAGATATTATATTTCAGGGGGTACATGACCGGCTTCAAAGTAAGCGAAGCGATGTCGCTTCCATTTGCAGGGTTAACGGATCAGATTCTGGAAGTACTTAAACGAGAGAAGTTCGTCGAAGTTAAAACTCAGGTGGGCTTTGGCGAAGGATCCTATCAATATGCTATTACCGGAGCGGGGATTGCGCGCGCGAGGGAAGCGCTGGAACGCAGCCAATATGCGGGCCCTGCACCAGTACCGCTAGCAGTTTATAACGATTCAATACTAAAACAGAGCCGGGGTAGACCAACAGTCGATGAGCATACGATGAGATCTGCCCTAAAAGATCTCATACTCTCGGATGTAACGTTCAATCAGATCGGACCAGCGGTTAACTCAGGCACTTCGATATTCCTCTATGGACCACCTGGAAACGGCAAAACATCCATTGCGAAAGCGATCGGGAATATTCTTCTCGAAGAGGATATGTATATTCCCTACGCCATAGATATCGATGGGCAAGTTGTGAAACTCTACGATTCGGTTAACCATGTCCTTTCTCCAGAAGAAGAACATTCCGCTGAAGGAACCGGATCATTAAAAACATCATCAAAGAGAGATCCGCGTTGGGTACGGATCCGTCGCCCCTTCATTGTCACCGGTGGCGAATTGACGATGGAGGGACTAGACCTTGTTTTCGACGATGTGAATAAATTCTACGAAGGACCGTTTCAAGTAAAAGCCAACGGTGGTGTTTTCCTGATCGACGACTTTGGACGGCAGCAGGTTCGTCCAAGAGACTTACTTAATCGGTGGATTGTGCCTCTCGAAAACAGGATTGACTATCTCACACTCCATACAGGAAGAAAAGTAGAAATTCCTTTCGATGTACTGGTCGTATTTTCAACAAACCTGCCCCCCAAAGACCTGGTCGACGAAGCCTTTTTGCGACGTTTGCGACATAAAATCGAGGTAGGAGACCCGTCCTATGAAGCTTACCGGGGCATCTTCAAGATAGTTGCCGAGGCTAAAGGTGTTGAATATTCCGAAAGTGGCCTCGCTTACCTTTTGCAGGAGTGGTATATAAAGCGCAACCGGAAAATGAGAGCATCTCACCCGCGAGATATTTGCGATCAGATTCTGGATATTTCTCGATATATAAGTGTCGACCCGAAAATGACAAAAGATCTACTCAATCGCGCGGCTGAAGCATATTTTGTAGAGCTATAATATGCCCGAGAAGCGCAATTGGGAATCCTCAGCCCCGCTGGTGATCGCTCACCGCGGGGCGTCTATGTATGCACCCGAAAATACGATCGCTGCATTTGAGCTTGCTGTAGAGATGGGAGCAGACGCGATTGAATTAGATACAATGCTGACCGCGGATGGCACCCCCGTAGTCATTCATGACCAATCTCTGGGGCGCACGACAAATGGAAGCGGCAGTGTTTCCTCAAAGGTGGTCGCGGAAATTAAGCTGCTTGATGCAGGGTCGATGTTTGATGCTAGATTTGCCGAAGAAAAGATCCCAACACTGGAAGAAGTGTTTTCTGCTGTTGGCAATAAGATCTTGATTAATGTCGAGTTGAAAAATTACGCATCTCCTTTCGACCGCTTGCCAGAAATAGTAGTTGCTTTAGTAATGAAGATGGGACTATCCGACCGTGTTCTTTTATCTTCTTTCAACCCGATAGCTTTGATAAAGGCTCAGAGAGCTTCTGAGAAGATCCGCTGTGCGGCAATAATCGGAGGCGGCCCTAAAATCGTACGACGCCTCATCGAGGCGTTTACGAATTATTTTGCATTGCACCCAGAGGTATCATTGGTTAACCAGGGAATGATAAATAAGCATCACTCCACTGGAAATAAAGTGAATGTGTGGACCGTCAACGAAGAATCTGATATGAAGAAATTGCTCTCGATGGGGGTCGATGGGTTGATCACAGATAAGCCGGACATTGCTAAAAAGGTTATTGAGCTTATGACTCGACAAGAGATGACAAACGATGGCTGCTGAGCAGTGGTCTGTTGACGAGTTGATATGCACCTGTATCGCCAGGCAGGTCGAAGACGGTGATGTTCTGGCGCAGGGGATTGCGACTCCACTTGTCGCTGCTGGATATCTACTCGCATGGCACGCCTATGCGTCGGATATATACTTTGCATCGGCAATCGGACAGACGTTGTGTCGAAAGGGAGCACCGCTCGGGCTGGCGAATGTTGAAGCCCTGTGGCTTGGTCAGGCGATGGTATCGGTAGGTTTCGTGCAGGCAGCCGCAGATCTTCTGCCGCGTATTACCCCAAAAGAATTTTTCAGGCCTGGTCAGGTCGATCAAGCTGGCAATTTCAATAACATCGCCTTTGGAAAGGATTTCGCGCATCCGCGAATGAGGATGCCAGGCACTGGTGGAATCCCTGACGTGACAGTGCTTATGGATAACATATATTTGTATGTTCCACGGCATTCAAGGGTGACCTTTGTACGCGAGCTAGATTTTCTTTCAGGCCTTGGTCATCAACCCATTAGACGCCGTGGAACAGGGCCGAAGTATTTAATATCCGATTTGGGTGCTTTTGATTATAAGAATGGCAAGATGAGATTGGTTTCTGTGCATCCGGGGGTAGATGTTGAAAGAGTGAAAGCGAAAACAGGTTTTGAAATTGAATTAGAGGAGCCAGTAAAAGTCACCGAACCTCCATCAACCGAAGATTTGAAGCTGCTCCGGAAAAAGATCGATCCGTTGGGTATAAGGAAACTTGAGTTAATGTCGGGACATAATCGCAGAGTTGCGCTGAGAACGATCTTGCAGGCCGAGGTAGCTCAATAGCAACATAAGAACAAAGCATATTCGAGAAGGTATACTGGTCTTATGAGCAAATTTCGATGGGCACTGCTTATTGTTCTCCTGGTAATGCCCTTTAACTTGGGGAATGTTCAATATATCTCCCCGGAGATAGACCTTGCGAGCGGGCTGCTTGATTCTATGACGCCTGGCGAGCGCGTGGGGCAGCTTTTTATCGTCACCTTGAATGGCTCAACAGTTACATCAAGCGATCAGATCATCGACCTGATTAACAACTATCACGTCTCTGGTGTTCTTTTAAAACGCGGAAACGATAATTTTGCTGATCAGCCGGAGACACTAAACGCGCTGCAAACGCTGATCGGAACCCTTCAAGAGAGTCGTTACGAAGCGGCGTTATCAAGCGACGCCGATGAGCAACTATTCTTAAGCAGCAGCAACCCCGTTTACATTCCACTTTTCATTGCTAGCGAGGAGCCAGGAAGTGTGGATGGCATCCCTGAGATACTCGACGGGATGACCGAAATTCCATCTCAAATGGCTATCGGAGCGACTTGGAATCCAACTCTAGCACAGGAAGCGGGCGAGATCCTCGGAAGAGAGCTCGAGGCTCTGGGAATAAATATGGTCCTCGGCCCTTCATTGGATGTGCTTGAGCAGCCGCAGATTACTGGTGGAGATATCGGCGTTCAATCATTCGGTGGTGATCCCTATTGGGTCGGGCTAATGGGGGAGGAGTTTGTTCGTGGGCTTCACATCGGATCGCAAGACGGGTTGGCTGTAATCGCGAAAAATTTCCCAGGATTAGGAAGCAGCGACAGGCCAATCGACGAAGAAGTTGCGACGGTCCGAAAAACCATTGAGCAACTCACGCAAACTGATCTAGCTCCTTTCCTTGCCGTCACAAGGTCACAACCCGGGGAAGACCCGACTACGGTTGACGGTCTTTTAGTAGGGCATATCCGCTACCAGGGTTTTCACGGTAATATTCGCGCAACAACTCGTCCGATCAGCCTTGATCCACAAGCTTTAACCGCATTGATGGAACTTGCACCACTAATGGACTGGCGGGAGAGTGGTGGAGTGACAGTGAGCGATTCGCTCGGGTCAAACGCGATACGACGCTTTAGAGATCCTTCAGAACAGGAGTTCAAAGCCCACCTTGTCGCCAGGGATGCGTTTCTCGCGGGGAATGACCTATTGCTGCTTTCGGATTTTCGGGACAATAGCGATCCGGACGAGTACACCACAATAATTAATACGCTTGAGTTCTTCGCGAATAAGTACGAGGAAGACGAATTATTTGCACAGCAAGTAGATAGCGCGGTCTTGAGAATATTGCGCCTAAAGACAAGGATTTATGGCGGTTCTTTCTTTTACCCAAATGTAGTGAATCACGTGAATACTTTTGATGAGACAAATCAGGATATGAGACTGGCGAATGAAGTGGCACAATCGGCCGTCACACTTCTGAGCCCTGCGCTGGACGAAATTGAAGATCGCGTAGACGGAGCTCCAAAGATCGGAGAACGGATCGTATTTTTTAGCGACGTGCGTCATGTTTATCAGTGCTCAACTTGCAATAAGCACGATGAAATTCCGCTAAATGCATTAGAGGATGCCGTTATCCGATTGTTTGGACCATCCGCTGCTGGTCAGGTAGGGAGCTGGAATCTGCGCTCCTATAGTATGGCCGATCTATCAAATTACCTCGGCGAGCCGCCGATGGATGTCCCCATCGTCCCTCTAATCTCCACCGAAGAAATAGATGAAGCGGTGCGCTTAAGCGATTGGTTAATTTTTAGTGTATTAAATAGTGAGTCAACAGAATATGGCGCAAATGCGCTTAAACTGTTGTTAGATTTGCGACCGGATTTAGCCAGCTCGAAGAAACTTATCGTTTTCGGGCACGATACACCGAATATCCTTGATGCGACAGATGTAAGCAAGATTGATGTTTACCACGCGCTATACGATGGCACTTCACCTTTTATTGACGTAGCAGCAAAATTACTCTTTCAGGAAGTGAGCGCTCCAGGGGCTTCTCCGGTCAGCGTCGCAAGCATCGGGTATGACTTGATCGAAGCCACATCACCTAACCCCGACCAAATTATTCAACTAATTATCGAGAGCGGCAGCGAAGAAGGAACAGATGAACCGCCGACTGGATACAGTGTAGGAGATGTCATCAAGATCGAAACTGCGGTTATTCTCGACCATAACCGTAATCCAGTTCCAGATAATACCCCCGTAGATTTTATTATTACGCAGCAAAGCGAGGGAGTTTCTACGACAACGATTAACGCATTTACTGTGGATGGAATAGCGAGAACGGATGTTGCGTTGGAACGTACAGGATTGCTGTCTATTACTGCACAAAGTGGAAAAGCTCAGGTATCTGAGATCCTTCAGTTCAATGTTGATGTAGATGTGCCTGCACAGGCGACGTTGATTTCGCCAACACTGTCACCGACATTGACAGTTGAACCCTCACCGGAGACGAATGATCCAACCCCGACTTCAGGACCGCATGGTGATGGTTCAGGAGAGATACCAGGCGGGAATTCGCTTGGATTTGTTGGGCTTGTGTTTGGGGCATTGGGGTTAGCAGTGGTGGGGGGAGCGGGATATGCGACTGTAATTCGTCAAAATATCCCAGACGAAATCCGTATTAGATGCATCTTACTACCGATAGTAGGCGGCTTATTGGGTTATAACTATTTAGCGTTAGATCTTCCGGGCGCATCAAGTTTACTTAGTGCGATGGGACCTTTCTCGGGTTTCATTGTCGCGATTATTACGGGGGCATCCGCATTTGTTTTTACGCAGATTTGGTGCCAGAAACGCCTTACATAAAAGAAGTGACGATTGCCAGCAACGCAAGCGCCATCACTACACCCAGAAAAAACCTATCCGTTGGGGATCGAAACAATTCCTTTGCCTGCAAGAGGCTATCTCCGTTAATCGTGAGGTCAACGTGGCGCTCTCGAAGATGGATGTCCTTCAAGGAAAGCATATCCTCCGGCCTTCCGTCCGGATGAAGGGCCATGGCGCTCAGGATTATCTGCTCGAGGTTACGGGGAATAGATGGATTAATCTCTCTGGGCGGAAGGAGCGATTCAGGAATGAGGAACCGCTGCTTAGCTTCGGGCGGGGGCGTGTTGGTCAGCAGATGGTAGAAAGTTGCACCAAAGGCATAGATATCGCTCCTTTTATCTGTATGACCGGAGTCTCCTCCGTACTGCTCCAATGGTGTATATAAAGCAGTGCCGCGACCCTGAATAACCGTGATCGTTAATTCATCCGGGACCAATTGTTTCACCAAACCAAAATCAACGAGCTTGATCAACCCTTGCTGATTGAGCTTCAAGTTGCTGGGTTTAATGTCTCGATGAATAACGGGTGGATCTTGGTTATGAAGGTAGACGAGCGCATCCGCGAGCTGTTTGCCCCAAGACAGAAGGTTATCTATCTGTAAGAATTCGCCCTTTCTGCGCGCCTGGTCCATAAGGGTCTTTAGATCATCCCCTGGAACGTAATCCATTACCAAATAATCTCGGTCCTCATCGGAGAAATAATCAGAGACCTTCGGTAGGGTGGGGTGATCAAGTTGGGCGAGGACTGATGCCTCTCGATAGAATTGAGCGCGGGATTGTTCTAATATATCGGAGGAAAGCTCTGAATCTTGCTGGACTTCCTTAATTGCACAATGTCGGCCTTCAAGACGGTTGTCGTCTGCAAGGTATAACGAACCCATGCCACCTCGGCCGATGGGTTTTTTGATAACGTAACGGTCCTTAAGGACATAACCTGACTTGAGCGGTTCGGGCAATATAACCTCGGGAACGTTTCCAGATATCCTATAAAAAATGTTGTCGAGCGGAATCTCTAAACGTATTTATAATATGCACATGGAAAGCGATTGAATTATACTCTGGATAAAGACGCTAGACTTATTGAAAAGAGAGCATGAAGGATCGAATGGAAGACGTACCTTTCTTAATTGCACCCGATGGCGAGCTTCAGGGAAAGCGTTGGCCATTGGTAAATTCAACATTCCTAATCGGCAGAGGTGAAGACTGCGATCTTGTGTTATTGGATAGACAGGTATCTCGTCACCATGCTCGAATTAATAGAACAGAAGAAGGATACGTAGTAGAGGATTTGAGCAGTAAAAACCATACGCATTTGAACGGGGTGCGCATTGAATCGAAGGTTGTTCTTCAGGATGGGGATGAGATCCAGGTAGCCCTTGCCGTCAGGCTCAATTTTATTGGTTCGGAAGCGACACTTCCGCTTTCGGTTGATGAAGCAATTCGTTTTGGTATAGGGCGGCTGCGAATGGAAGTTCAGGCTCATCGTGTCTGGGTAAACGAACAGGAAATTGACCCACCTCTTTCCCCACCGCAATTTCGGTTACTGGAATTGCTCTATAAAAGCTCAGGCGTTGTTACGAGAGATGAGATTGCTTCGCATGTTTGGCCCGGCACGGATGGAATTGGGGTTTCCGACCAAGCGATTGATGCTCTTGTACGAAGATTGCGCGACCGCATCTTTGAAGTTGATGCAGAGTGCAAGTACGTTATAACCGTCAGGGGACATGGTTTCCGTTTAGAAAACCCAATACCATAAAGAGAAGCCCCATGTGGGGCTTCTAGTGGAGATGGCGGGATTCGAACCCGCGTCCGAAGGATTCAGTCAGCAGATGTCTACAAACATAGTCAATCTTTGTTTTTGCTGAGATGACGTAGATTGACAGACGTTCAAATCAACTATCCACTGCGAGCCTAAACCCGCTCTTACAGAACTGCCGTGGATCCAATTCTGCCAGCCCCAACATTTTGATCGCCATTCCTCGCACCGCTAGGGCGAAGCTTGAGGTGGCGAGCTCTCCTGGGAGAGCGCCGATCTACTTGTACTCCGCTTACGCGGCTACGGGTAGAGCAGCATAGTCAGTGCGATTGGCACTTGTGTGTGCGCTGAGTTAACGAGTTCGGCGCCTCTCGGTTTGCAATCTGTGACGCTCCACCTCCGTCGATACCATTCATCCCCTTTGACCAACTTTCAGTATAGCACAGAGAAGCCGGTTAATCATTAGTATAATGCGCATAGCCATATGGGTTCCTATAAAATATTCATTCTTTATTTTCTTTAATATACAAAAAGGCTATGCGCAATTTTTATTTCACCATTCAGCATTGGGGAAAGTATTCAGTTCGGCATTCTTGCCTATCTTTTTGTACATGATGACATTTGAATATGGCTCCCCGAGGATACAGTCATGTATTGCCCAACTCCTTCCCAGTATGCTTCGATGGAATGCAGGCTTCCGGAAGGGCGTTGAGTTATCTAGTTCTAAGAAAAGATCAGATCCGGGTTTGAATCCCTCATTTATCCGTATCATTAACCGCCGACCTTTTTGATAGGAAAAGCCATAGCGCTCGAAAACAATCGCATTATGATAAGAGAGTGGGTCTATAAAATACACATCATGCCCCAGCCCCTGCATGAAATCATCAAAGGCGAGGATTGCATGCTTTAGTAAACGCAATCCCTGGCGCACCTGACCAGGGGCCAGCCCTGCATTAAGCGCTTTTTCCTCTTCAACAAGATTCCTGCGAAATACTCCAAATTCGGTTTTCGTTCCATCAGGCATTTTATCCACACCGAAGCGTGGAGAGTTTGGATCGTTGACAATGTAAAGCAGTACATGGATCTGACCATTCATCGTATCCGTGAGATGCGTGTAGAGCAGAGAATCTTGGGCCCCATATTCATGTCGCAGGTCGAGCACAACATCGGTGCTGCCTTCTTTAAACCGCAAGGTAAGAAGTGACCTTCCATCAGAGTCTGTGAAATCTGAGTTAATATCGAACTTCTGGAGCAGTTCATTTGGAATGAACTGTGTATAAATGGCCTCTTTCTCTTTTTCCGGCAGTTGATTAATTGAAGCGATTGATTTTGGCTTCACTCTTTTCTCCTCGCGAAGGATCTCTCAATATCGCGGGCTGCATCCTTCTCTGCAATTTCTCTGCGTTTATCATACTGTCGTTTCCCGCGGGCAAGTGCGATCTCCAATTTTGCACGACCCTTTTTCAGATACATCCTCGTTGGAACAACTGTATAACCGCGCTGCCGAATTTTTGCATCTAAGCGCAATATTTCCCTTCGGTGCAATAATAGTTTCCTACGCCGACGAGGGTCATGATTGAATAAGCTTGCCGCTTGATATGGCGCGATGTGCGCATTCACAAGCCATGCTTCATCTCCACTAATTTGAACATAAGCTTCCTTCAAGCTTACGTTACCCGACCTCGCTGATTTGATTTCAGTTCCGCGCAATACAATACCTGCCTCAAGACGATCCTCGAGAATGTAATCATGTGCCGCCTTTTTATTCCTGGCGATTGTCTTGTACGGATCCTTCTTCTTCTTGGCCATCTTAGCGAAACTCCCGCAACCATTCTACAGCAACGGCAATGCCATTATCCACGGATGGATCTATTTGTTCAACAATGATATCTGGAAGAAGGCCTATACTGTCAATAACTTTACCATCGGGAGTTAGCCAACGAGCAGACGTCACATGCAGACTTGATCCATCGCTCAACTCTAAAATCACTTGCACAGATCCCTTGCCAAAAGTCGTCTCGCCAATTAATGGCGCTCGATCGTTGTCCTTAAGCGAAGCCGCCACTACTTCCGCGGCACTCGCGGTCCCGGCATTCACCAGAACAACCATGGGAATCTCTGATGCCAACCCTTTCTCGTGAACATAGAATAACTGGCTCTCCATTCCACTACGCTCTTCAACAACAACGAGCCCGTCCTCGAGAAATAACCGAGATGATTCTATAGATGCATCGAGTAGACCCCCGGAATTATCCCTTAAGTCGAGAATGATCGATTTAGCATCTCTATTCACTAATTCCTTATAGGCTTTCTCAAGTTCATCTGGAGTTTTTTCACTGAAACGGCGAATGGTAATAACCCCAACCCATTGTTCTTCGGGGAGAAGGTAGTGCATCACCGAGGGCAGGGGGATAATGGCACGAGTGATTTCAAACTCAAGGTTGGTCTGCTCGGGATCCCGTGCAGCCACTGTCAAGCGGATCACTGAACCTTCAGGCCCTCGAATACGAGCGATAACTGACTCAAGAGCAGTTTCTTTGTTAATCGAAACGCCTTCAACTTTAAGTAGAACATCCCCTTCGAGGATACCTGCATCTTCAGCTGGACCACCTTCAATTGGGACAAGGTAGAACTTGCCTTGCTCGCCTTTGGAAATTTCTGCTCCTATACCCGCGTATTCTCCTGCCAAATCGTCCGTTTGAATTTCGTGTGTCGCTGGCTCAACGTATCTGCTATAAGGATCAGGTAATACCCCCATCATGCCATGAATCATCCCCCGCTCAAGCTCCAGGTCTTCCGGCAGAGGGTCGAGGTAATGCACCCCTAGGAGTCGCCTAGCTTCTTTCAAAAGAACCAGTTGTTCTGAAGGGAGCGGCCAGATCTCACGCGCAAAATAACCAGCAGCGAATGAGAGAAGAGTAACTAAGAATAAACCTAGCGTGAGAAATGAAATCAAGCGCTTTGACATTCAATACCCTATTTTCTATTCATAATCAAACCAAGCGGAATCATAATACATAATGTCAGGAAAACTCACATCATACGCACAGGGTTGCTAAATGAAATCAAGAGACAATTAGCCAGGTCAAATCATGGTATAGGAGGGGGGGTACGAATTTCATATAGCGGAATCGCGAATAGAACGTAATAATTATGCTGTAAAGGTTGTTCAATGGTTGAAGAAACAAAGAGTTCAACAGATCAGCAGGAAGATCCGATAAAACTCCTCGTGGTTGAGGATGATCCGGCGATGCTCATTGCCTTTCAGGACGTCCTGAAGGGAGCGGGCTTTGAAGTCCTTTCAGCTTCCAACGGGGAAGCCGCGCTGGAGCTTCTAGGTCATACACAACCTGCGCTGATTCTTTCCGATATCTCAATGCCGATAATGGATGGCTATGAATTGTTTGAGGCTGTCCGCCGGCAACCTGGAGGGTCTAGCATACCCTTCATCTTCCTCACCGCAAGGGGCACCCGAGAGGATATTTTCGCCGGCAAATCGTTAGGTGCTGACGACTACATAACAAAACCCGTAACGACCCAGGAACTCTTGTCCGCCGTTCGAGCACGGCTCCAGCGCTCAGACGAACTTATGCTTGCCCAGCTTAAACACGCATATAGGGACAGCCTTTTTGTGTTGGCAAATGCAATTGAAGCCCGGGACTCCTATACGCACGCACACATGAGACGTCTAAGCCTGTACGCAAGAGCACTTGCTGACCAACTCGAATGGGATGACGCCAGGCTTGAAATTCTTGAATTCGGTGCCATCTTGCATGATATTGGCAAGATTTACATACCCGAATCAGTGTTGAGAAAAGACAGCTCTCTTTCTGATGAAGAATGGGTAGAGATGCGAAAACACCCTGAAGTAGGCGCACTAATGATCCGCGACATCCCTTACCTTGCACCCGCTATCCCACTCGTTTTGCATCATCATGAACGTTGGGATGGTAACGGGTATCCTGCTAATCTCACCGGTGAGGAAATCCCTGAGGGCGCCCGGCTACTTGCAGTAGCAGATGCCTTCGACGCAATGACATCCGATCGACCTTACCGGCAGGCAATGCCCGGTGATGAGGCTTACACCGAGATTCGCAATGGTTCAGGAAAGCAGTTTGACCCGGGAATTGTGCAGGCGATGGAAAAGTGCTGGGATTCGGGTGAAATCCATCGGATTATGGACAACTCCAACCAAACAAACGATTAATCAACCCCTTCCTAAACACTAAAATTAATAACAATATTTGATAGCTTCCATTTTTCAGGAAGGCTGTATAATCTCTGCTATCCGCAGCGGGTAAATAAGCTAAATATGCCGATGAAAGACAATCTCCACCAGATGTATCATCGACTAAACCTCGCGACACGAGGAGGGCTCGGAATCTTTGCGCTCTCACTAGAGCGATTCTCAGAGGCTCGTGGCGCAGCGACCGCTGCTAGTCTTGCATATTACGCACTTTTTTCTATATTTCCATTCTTTCTTGCATTAATTGCGTCCGCGAGTTTTGTGCTTGAGGAAGAGATTATATTTTCACAAGTGACAGAGATTATTGGTAATTTTCTTCCAGTCTCTGAATCTTTAATTGAGGACAATCTGCAGACAATTCTTTCTCTACGTGGGCCCGTTCGCATTATTGGCCTTATCGGCTTGGTTTGGGCAGGGACAGGTGTTTTTTCCAGTTTGTTTTACAACGTGAGCCTTGCCTGGCCAGATACGAAACCTAGTAATTACATTCGCAACCGGCTTGCCGGGCTCTCGATCATAACCATTGTGATCGTACTTCTCTCGGCCTATATGTTCTTCTCAACCGTCTCTACTTTCCTTTCCCGCTTTGACCCTACAAATATTATTTTCTTGTCACCCGAGATATTCCCGGTCCAATCCTTCATCACTCATTTCCTTTCATGGGCATCCAAAGTGATTTTGTTCTTCCTGCTTTTTCTATGGGCACCAAATACAAAGGTTCCTTGGCGTGCAGCGCTCGTTGGTGCCATGGTGGCTGGCTTAGGCTGGGACCTCGCCTCGGCAGGCTTCACCTGGTACCTTAGAAGCGGTATCGCCACCTATGAACTTGTTTATGGCTCCTTAGGGGCAATCGTAGCGCTCATGCTTTGGTTTTATATCATCAGCCTGGTGATACTTTATGGTGCGCATCTTGGGGGAGCCATCACTTCTTCTTATCCGTCAAAATCTTCTGAAGGAGAAGCCGCGGATGCCCTCTTTGAATAATTCTTCCTTTCATTGATAAGGTCCCGTAATTATCCCCCATAGAACATACGTGCGTCTCTGTAGATTTCAATCCCGTTACATCAATAATTACCGATACACTTCAAACGGGTAGGGGGGTGTCGCTCTGTTTAATCTCTCCATATCCCAAACCATGTCTTTCTTAACGAAAACTTCCTGATTGCAAATTCGCAATACACTTTCCATAAAATACCAACTGTTTATCGGGGGAGGGGCTTGACCCGAGGGCTCTATTATGCTAAATTCTCTATGCTTATGATAAGTACTATTATAATAAGCTCTCTAAGGAGAGCGGTTGATTCTTCTTTTGGAGCAAAAACCTGTGGCACGGATTAGTATCGTTGATTCTATTCTAGATTACTTAGGGACAATTGCGCTCGCGCGTAGCGAAAATACAACCCGGACTTACCGCAATGCGCTAAATGCTTTTCAGGCAATGCTCGTGGATTTGGGGATTGATCCCACTGAGACTAAGACCTCGGCAGCCAAGGAGGATTGGATCGCTGATTTCGCTGCTGCGCTAAAATCATACGCACCCGCAAGCGAACAGCTCTATCTCACAGCAACCGCTGGCTGGTACGAGTATCTTGTTGCCGAAGAACTCGCCGCTATCAATCTCTCTCGTATGCGAATGCTTATCCGCCGTCGTGGACGCCGCCCCGGTCAGCGACTCCCCCAATTTCCGCGAAAGCAGATCGAGATCACGATTGAACACGCGAAAAACCTCACCCACTCGGCAGTTGATGATGAGCGAGACCATCTGCGCAATCTAAGAGACCGCGGCTTCCTGCTAACACTCGCCGATACAGGCCTTCGTGTTCACGAAGCCTGCAACCTTCGCCGTGCGGATATCGACTGGAATGAAGGGCGAGCGATCCTCATCGGTAAAGGCGATCGAGAATCGATCGTGCGTTTCTCATCGCGCTCTCTGGCTGCGCTGAAGGATTATCTGCGAATAAGAGCCGAACTGGATGGTGGCAGCGGGCGGCCTTTGTCTTCGCTCCCGCTCTTTGCCCGCCACGATCTCGGAGCTGGGAATAAAGTATTGCCAATATCAACGACAACCGGGCGTGCTATCGTCCATAAACGCGTCAGCGAAGCGCTCGGTCCCGAAGCCGCAGGAACGATCACACCCCACTCTTTCCGGCATTACTTCGTTACAACAGTGTTGCGTGGCTCCGGCGGCAATCTGAAGCTAGCGCAGGAGCTCGCTCGGCATCGCAACATCGCCGTTACGCAGCGCTATGCACATCTATCCGATGATGAGTTGGATCGCGGCTATCATGATATTTTCGAGAAGTGAGTCAGATTTATCTGGATGGGGGTTTCTGAATCTGCGAGAGAGAATACGTGTTCATGGGAGATGCGCTCCCTGGCTTAGTTCGCTCCATTTTTAGGTTTTATTGCTATCTCTCCAACCAATTCTGGGTTCTTTGCGGTAATGCCTTTGTAATAACTGCGGATCACCTTCAGGTCTTCCTCGATATCACCCGTCGTCTGCATCATCGGACCTAGACCGCCCACTTTACGAGCATAATTTAAAAAAGCGAAAACTATCGGAACTGAAGCTTGGTGGGCAATATTGTAGAAGCCGGTCTTCCAATACTTTGCGTTACTGCGAGTTCCCTCAGGGGTAATCCCTACGATTACTTGCTCTCGTGAACGAATCGACTCAACTGTTTGCTGGACCATGTTCTTATGAGCACTGCGCTCAATAGGGATACCCCCCAACCGTTTGAATAAACCACCCAAAGGCCAACGAAAAGCTTCTTCTTTTCCAAACCAGTTAAACTTTAACCCCAGAGCGAATATGACCCCCATGATGAATATTAAATCCCAATTAGATGTGTGCGGCGCCAGGATGGCTACAAACTTTTTAGGTAATAAGAGAATATCAATATCACATTTTGCTTTCCATCCCACTATAGCTAAAAACCATAAAGCAAGTGTTTTTAGAAGAATATTTACTTTAGGAGGTCCAAATTCTTGGATCATTGTCATTTTATTATATCCATTCTAGGGTTCTAATTATTAATATCTCAATTCCCGGCATATATTGCAACACCTGATCCATGATTGCGATGCGCTTTTGCCACTTTCCTCGACGTCGTTACTCAGGAGTAGATCTTTCGGGATCTTTGTCTTACTCGCCTGCGATGAGCATGGCGAGGATCTGTGCAGGGTGCAGCGCGTGGATACCTGCTCCATCGTGGATTTGCGTTCGACACGAGAGCCCGGAGGCAGAAATCTGGGCTCCCTGCCCCACTCCTATACGCACCGCTGGTAAAAGACGATCTTCCGCGATCTCCATCGAGAGGGAGTAATGCTCAAGTTCATAGCCGAACGCTCCTGCCATCCCACAGCATCCTGAATCTATCTCCTCGACATCAATTCCAGCGGCTTTAAACATTGCCGTTGACGGTTCAGGGCCTATCAACGCTTTCGAATAACAATGGTTGTGGAATAAAACAGATGTATCCGCTTCCTGGAAATGAATTCTATCGATAGGACGTGCCTCTGAGCCGCGCGATCGAACGAGAAATTCTTCAAAAGTAAATGAATTTGCCGCAAGTTGTTGTGCGCGCGGGTCATGCGGGAAGAAATCCAGGTATTCGTCTCGAAGTGTAATGAGACAGGATGGTTCCAGACCAACAACTGGAATTCCTTCTTCTACATAAGTCGATAAAGCGCGGATGTTTGTCTCAGCAAGAACCTTCGCATCTTTCAATAACCCCTTCGAGATCATTGGCCTCCCACAACAGCCCTGCTCGGAGACGAGCTCAACCCGATAGCCAGCCGCCTCCAGCACTTCCACTGCGGCGATGCCAACCTCTGGAGATTGGTATTGAGTATAAGTATCCAAGAAAAGGACGACTGTTTCAGCGAAACCCGGATCTGGATGTTTTGAGAACCACTCACTGAAGGTCACCTCCGCAAAATGCGGTAGTGTCCGCTGCCGAGGAATCCCCAGCAATTTCTCTTGCATCCAACGAAATACCTGCAACCGAGTGATGGAATTAAGTAGAGCTGCAAATGCGCTTCCATAGCGCGAGAACCTGGCAATGTTCGCAAATAGAAAATCTCGCAGAGGCACTCCGTGTTCGGCGCGATATAGCGCCAGAAACTCGGATTTCAACCGAGCCATATCCACAGCAGTCGGACATTCTGCCTTGCAGCCTTTGCATGCCAGGCAGAGATCAAATAAATCATACATTTGGCTGCTTGTGAGGGATTCTAGCGGCAGCGCCCCGCTGATCGCGGCCCGGAGGGCATTCGCCCTTCCGCGAGTGGAATGCATTTCATCTCGGGTCACCTGATAGGATGGGCACATCAGCCCATCCTCTTTTCGACATACGCCCAGGCCGGCGCAGCTCTCTACCGCAGATGCGAGGCTTCCCTCTCTCGCGTAAGAGAAGAAAGTTGGTGGAGAGTTAGTCCGGTACCTATCACCATAGCGGAGATTCGAAGTCAGGGACCCTTTACCTCCAAATCCGCTGGATGCAGGCACGACTTTCCCGGGATTTAATACTTCGTCTGGGTCGAATACCTCTTTTACCTGCCGGAAGGCGTTTGCCAGATCTGGTCCAAAGAGGCGCTCGTTATACTCCGTATGTGAGAGACCGTCCCCGTGTTCCCCCGAGATGGAGCCCTGCATTTCGATAACCAAATCCACGATTGCATCGGCTATATGCCGCATCCTTTCCACGCCATCTGCGGTTTTAATATTGAGCATGGGTCGGAGGTGGAGACATCCAGCAGATGCATGGGCATACCATTCCCCAGTCGTTCCATGCTCCAGGAGAATGGCGTCCACACGCCGCACATAATCCCCCAAATTTTCAACCGGCACAGCCACATCTTCGATGAACGTAACCGGCTTCGTATCTCCAGGGATGGACATAAGAAGTCCTAATCCTGCCTTCCGCACTTCCCAAAGGTCAGCCTGATCATCCTCACGCTCTAGCAGCAACCCCCCTTTGAGATGCTTCGCTTGCGACATCGCTTGCTCTGCGCTCTCACCTGTATACTCAACTACTAACAGCGCTGCTGGATCTCCTTGAGCGAAACCCATTTTTCGGGCATATGTTGGGATCTCGCGTGCACGAGTCAGAAGCAGGCGCGGGAGCACTTCTACGGCATCGGGTCCAGTCTCTAGTATCTCCGGGGTAACGTCGGCTGCTTCGCTGATGCTTTCGAACGACAATACTTTTAAAACAGTCGCTCGTGGTTTAGGAACAAGTCTGAGCTTGGCCCTTCTGAGAATGCCCAAAGTGCCCTCTGAGCTGCAGAGCAAGGGAGTTAGATTCAACCCGGCTGTTGGTGGATAAGGAATCGCTTCGTCAAACCAGACAACAGGTGCTCCCGGAGAATATTCGGCAAGATAATTCAGGCTATAGCCAGATGCCCGTCTCCATGTCCGTGGCCAACGTTCACGAATAGCTTGGCGATGAGCATCAAGGATTGTAAAAACTTTGCGGTAAATCTCTCCTTCAAGGTTCTCACCCGCTTGCTTCATCTTGAGTGAATGTGGTTCGAGCGGTGCAAACTTGGCGACCGAGCCGTCACTCAAAACCACCTCAGCTTCAAGTAGATGATCGATTACCAATCCATAGCGAATCGAATGCGCCCCCGTCGCATTGTTGCCGATCATTCCGCCAATCGTCGCTCGATCAGCCGATGCCGGGTCAGGTCCAAACATGATACCGTGATCTGCTGTGATCCGGTTAAGCGCAGCTAATACGACCCCGGGGCCGACTTCAACCGCAGGTTCCTCAGGCGAAAGTAAGTGGATTTGATTCAAATATTTAGAACAATCGAGAATAATTCCATGCCCGAGTGCCTGCCCGGCCATGCTTGTCCCGGCGCCCCTTGCAATCACGGATACGCCATATTCCCTGGCGATCTCAACGACCGCGCAAATCTCATCTTCATCCCTCGGTAGAACAACGCCAAGAGGTTCGATTTGGAAATTCGACGCATCCGTGCTGTAAAGAACACGTGTAAACGGATCAAATTGCACCTCACCTTCGAGGCGCGTTTGTAGATCCCTTTGCAATTCTTTAAGCATCTTCTCTGACAATATTCCCATGTGGAGGCTTAGTTTACGACTTCATGGAACTAAGTGCTGTCTTAGGAGGGATTTAATCGAACCCCTCATAGGGATCCTGTCCAGACAATTCGGAACTATCCGGTAGAAAATAGGGACGGAACTCTCTCTCAAGACGTTGTGGAAGCTTGCCACTAATCACAACCCGATCGCGATCGTAGGAAATACTTGCAACTTCTCCGTGATCATGGAAGATGGAGATTAAGTGACCTTCCTTATACGGCAACTCTACGGTTACCTCCAGCGAGTCTTCAAACATTACTCGCTCAATAACCGCCAACAAAGTGTCCACTCCATCTCCCGTACGCGCTGAAATTGGAACAGCGCGCTCGAAGGAATCGACCTGGTCGTAAATATATTCCTGGTCAGGGACCCGATCAATCTTATTCAAAGCAGTAACCATCGGAATACCGGAAACTTGTATCTCCTCGAGCGTTGCCTGGACAGCCTCTGCTTGAGAAGCAGCGTTCGCATGAGAAATATCGACGACATGGAGGAGTAAATCTGCTTCATGGATCTCTTCAAGGGTTGCCCTGAATGCAGCAATAAGGCCCGTTGGCAATTTCTGAATGAAACCTACCGTATCCGTAAAGAGGAACGGATGCCCTTTCGATGAAACCACACGGCGGGTTGTAGGGTCTAGCGTCGCGAAGAGCTCGTTGGCCACATAAACTTCAGCATCTGACAAGAAATTTAAGAGCGTTGATTTACCTGCATTTGTGTAACCAACAAGCGCTACTGTGGGAATCGCAGACCGTTTCCTGCGCTCGCGATGGCGACTACGATGTGCGCGGACTTTCTCTAATTCTTTCTTCAAACTAGCGATCCGACGCCGGATTTGGCGGCGGTCAACTTCAAGCTGGGTTTCGCCCGGTCCCCGAAGGCCAACACCGCCAACAGACCCAGATCGTCCTCCACCTCCACCTGCCTGCCTGGCTAGATGTGTCCAGGCTCGAGTAAGTCTAGGCAATTGGTATTCATATTGCGCCAACTCTACTTGCAGAGCGCCCTCACGTGTTTGCGCATGTTGAGCAAAGATATCAAGGATCAACGCGGTGCGATCGACGACTTGAACAGATTCTCCAAATTCCTTCTCTAGCTCTCGCTGATGCCTGGGATTGAGCTCATCATCGAACAGCACTACATCGGCTACGAGATCCTCCACCAGAGCTTTAATTTCCTTGATTTTCCCTGACCCCATATATGTTTTTGAATTGGGATGCTCAAGAGTCTGCTGTGCCTGCCCCACAACGCCCAACCCAGCTGTTTCAGCAAGAAGTGCGAGTTCTTGAAGTGAATCATCAATTGTAAGTAACCCGGGTTGGTTTTTGATATTTAGACCAACCAGGAAAGCTCGTTCCTGTGGATTTGCCGTTGGCGTAGCAACCTTACTCATCATCCGCGCTCCGCACATGACCAAGCAAGCGCGCCGCCAAATCGTCCGGTGGTGACTCTCTGAAGGGAAACATCAAGTGGAAAGTGCTGCCTGGGCAATTCTCTTCATCATAGCCCTGCGATTCGACCCATATTGCGCCCCCGTGCGCTTCGATAATCCCTTTTGCCAGGTGCAATCCAAGACCAGGACCAGGTACCACGCCATCATTTCTGACATACTTTGACCGCTGTCCTGCACCGAATTTCTCGAAAATCATCGCTTGCACACTCGGATCGATGCCAACACCCGTGTCGGCGATCGTAAGCTCGACAAAGCCAGGAAGCATTCTTCCATCTACGACAATCGAACCACCTTCTGGTGTGAATTTCACAGAATTATCAAGCACATAGATGATGGCTTGTAGAAGCCTTTCGGAGTCAACGAATACTGTTTTTTCCGCCGCCGGGAATTTTTTTATCTCCAACTTTTGTGATCGCTCGGCAGCTTTAGCTTCCATCTCTGTCTTTGCTTTCTCGAGCAGTCTCTTTATTTGCAGTGGTTGATAGTGCAACAGCAGCATATTCGTATCAATCATGGAGATGTCAACCAATTCGTCAATCGTGTGTCTCAATTTCTGAATCCCTGACTCCACACCAGCTACTAGAGGGCCACTTTCTAAGTCGCCGCTCAACAACATTTCTTTGAGCATTTCTGTATAACCCTCAATAAGCGTCAGCGGCGTTCTCAATTCTTGTGCTGCTACTGTCACGAAATTCAAACGGGTTTCGTCGAGTAGCTCAGAAGCTTCTTTGATCCTATCTCTACTCGTTGTGAGCTTCTCAATAATCGCCGCGAATTCCCGATATGCTGCGTATTCAATAATCTGACAGAATTGAGCCTCAAGGTCGTTTTGATATTTAAGCGCCATCTCAGGGTCCGAATTCTTTTGGATGACGGCAAACGCTGCCGTCCGAAGGGCATGCAGCACGGGGACGATGCCTCGCTCCTGGTACCCTCTTAATGCTTCATCTGCCGAGTCAAACTCGATGGGGGCAACAATCAGTTCGTCGATACGTTTTTCTAAAACGCTCGATTCAGCGGTGAGCTTAGCTTCAAGGAGAGCATCGAGAAAGTTTTCCAGCTCATCCAGTGAAAGCGTCGAATCCTCACTGTTAATCGCCAGCATCCTTACGGATTCGTCCACCCAATCCTGTCGATGCTTAAGGAAGAAATCAACTGTATTAATCATTTGATGTTCATCATCCGTAATTATGCGCTCCAACGGTCAAATAATTCATTAAGTCTACTCAGATTCTTAACCTTGGATACATATATCAAACGCTTAGCGTTGGTTTTCCAACCAGTGCTCTAACGTTCGACCAACCTGTTCCAGGCTATCTGCGGATACCTTGTCACTCGTGTCGCTGATCGTGTGCCAGTAAGGGTAGTCAAAATCTATGATATCAACTGCGGGAACACCAATCCGTAGAAACGGCGAATGATCATCGATCATTGAATACTTTGGAGTATTAATAAATGCCGCGTAACCTAATTGATCAGCCAGCTGCCAGATCTCTTGTACAAGGCCGGGGTCAGAGTTTTTCTCGATAAAGAGCTGCAGATCCCGGTCCCCGACCATGTCGACAATCACTGCCGCTTCTAAGTCTTGAGTGAGGTTATCAACGAAGAAAGATGATCCAACGATCCAGTCCCACCCGTCAATATTTCCGCTGTCTTCTGCGTCAAAAAACACAAGCCAGACCGGCTGCCTTATGCGATCCTTATCTAACACGCGAGCAAGTTCTATCAGAACCGCGACCCCCGATGCACCATCATTGGCACCTGGCACCGGCGCCTCGGGGTTAATTGGGTCCCGATCGGCATAAGGTCGGGTATCGTAATGTGCTCCAACTAGGATAGGCTTTCTTTCACTACCACCTTCCGATTTGGCAATAATATTCATCAGCGGTGTTCCCCGATAGCTGAAGTGCTGGACCTCAGTCTCCCAGCCGATTGATTCCATCTGCTCGACGACCCATACGGCTGTTTTCCAGCTCTCTTCACTTCCAGGTATGCGCGGACCAAATGCCATCTGCTCTACTACAAACATAAGCGCGCTCTGTCCGTCGAATTGGACCTCTTGACTGGGTGTAGAGCATGATAATTGCGCAAAAACAAGAATCACACACAGACTTCGCATAGCCTTTCTAATTATCAATGAACTATGTAAATTGGTGTTGATTAACTCCATATGGCTATGCGCATTATCCTTGTGTGTTTTCAAAAATTTCTGCTAATACCGCCGCTGATCGTTCAGCATAGGCGCTGGCACGCTCACGGCGATTCCTCTTCCGCCCATCTTCCAGCGGTGGCATTAAACCGAAGTTCGCTTTCATCGGTTGAAACAATTTCGTATCCGCATGCGCTATATAATGAGCTAAGGAACCGAGCATGGTCTCCCGCGGCATCACTAAAA
>JAUWFP010000302.1 GCA_030606845.1 Anaerolineales bacterium
GTATTGTTCCTGGGAGGCTTTCAGAGCGCGGAGTTTTTCATTCCAGTTCGCCTCCAGGGAGTCTGCCACCAAGCGGTTGTCGGGGTCCACCTGCATGTAGCGGCGCCGGGCCAGGTCGGCTTCATAGCGAGCGCGTTCCACCTGTTTCCTGCGCAGGCGGTCCGTTTCATCAAGGCGGGACTGTAGCTCTTGCTGGACCGAGAGGGCAACCTCCAACGCCATGGGGCTGACGGCTTCGACGACCATCTCTCCGATCGCTTCGTCCAGGTCGGCGCCGAGAATCCTCTGGCAGATCGCCTCCCCTCGTTGGATTGCTTCTTGCTGACAGACATACTCGGGTACCAGGCCCGCCTGTCGCTGTTGATATCGAAGCGTCATCTTCCGGCCGCAACGGCCGCACATGAGGAGACCCTGGAGCAACGCCGGACCTTCCCGCGGGGGACCGCTTCGCCGGTCGGTGCCATGGGCCTGTGCGGCTTCCCGTAAACGGCGTTGGTTGTCCTGGTACTCCTCCCAGGAAATGTAACCGGCGTGCGCACCGGGCAGGAGGATGTGCCACTGGTCTTGGGGCAACCGCTCGGTGAGCACTTTGCCTTCGACCGTTTTGCGAGTGCGGGTGCGGCCGAAGAAAAAGGCGCCGGCGTAGCGCGGGTTGTGCAAGACTTGCAGCGCTCGCGAACAGCGCAACTCACCCCACACCAGTTCCCCTTTGTGCGGGCTCTTTCGCAACCGCCGGGGGAACAAGACTTCCTGTCGGCGAAACTCCCGCATCGTTCCCCACGCCGTACCGATGCGTCGAAACGTCCGGAAAAACATGCGCAGGCTCTCTTGCACCTGCCGGTCCGGGTCCAGCACCGCCTGCTCTCTTCCATCGTACACCAATCCCACCGGGAGCGGGGTGCGCAGCTCCCCTCGCCCGGCTTTGCTCAGAATCCCTCCCCGCAACCGTGCCCGCAGCAGATGCAGTTCCGCTTCGCTCATGGTACCCTTCAGACCCAACAGCAAACGGTCGTTGAAGTGCTGGGGATCGTACACGCCATCCTCGTCCAAAATCAACGTATCGGTCAGGGCGCAGATCTCCAGCAGGCGATGCCAGTCGGTCGAGTTGCGCGCTAAACGCGATACTTCCAGGCCCATGACGATCCCGGCTTTACCTATCCCCACCTCCGCCACCAGTCTTTGAAACCCCTCCCGGTCCGCCGTCGAGGCGCCCGAACGCCCCAGATCGTTGTCGATCACGATAACTTGCTCCAGCGGCCAGCCCAGAGCCACCGCACGCTGGCGAAGGGCGTACTGACGCTCGGTGCTCTCGGTGTTCTCGAAAACCTGTTGCACCGTCGACTGGCGAACGTAAAGGTAAGCATTGCGCTTGAGATGACTCGATGTCAACTTCTCATGCTCTTCCCTTCTGAAATTCATCCTGAACCTCCTGACAAGATCGCGCTGTCGGTTCGCAAATGACACAATGCCATGCCGGCCAACACCATCGTGATTTCGGCCGACACGGGGGGCAGAATGCCGCTGAACTTCTGGACATCCGCTCCTGGCTTTTGCACTGGATTTCCTTCCGGGACCTCCCCCGAGGGAACCGTCTTCAACCAGGCGCTCATCCAGTCCGCCATGCCCCGCCAAACGAAAAGCGCCCAACCGAAGCCCGCCCCGTCCACCGATTCACTCAATCCCCGGCGGCGCAGCTCCTCGTATCGCGTGATCATCGCCTCCTTGAGCCCCTCGGTTTCCTCCAATGCCCTGCTCTCCTCCTCTGTTTCCGTTTTTTTTGCCGTCGGGCTAAGGCCCGCTCAATGCTTCGAGGATGAACCCGCAGCCCGAAGCGCTCCTCCACTCGCTGACTCAGCGCCCGCCCGCGAAGCGACGGGTCCGAAGCCATCTCCCGCTTGAGGAAATCCATCACCTCCCGCCTCAACTTGTGTCTCCCCTTCGGACCCCGCCGCCGCGGAAGCAAACCGGATAGACCGCCCGCCTCAAAGGCCGATCGGGCCTTGTAGAAGGACGGACGCGAAAAACCGAAGGCCCGGGCCGACTCTGACAGGGAACGGCCTTCCAGACGTACTCGCCGCACCATCTCGTACTTGACCTGCAAAAGGTCACAAGGGTCAAAGAAATCATGCTCCAGAAACAATCGGTCCACCACCCTTTCCGGATGCGGGTTTAGCGTCCGTTGCTCCCGGAGGGCTTCCTGCTTCGCATTTGTCGCGCGCTTGGACATGACAGCCTCCTCGATCAGGGAAAGTTTGAGTGTAAATATAATTATATCCCATATCCTCCCCCTGTCAAGCACTTTTTTATCTTCCATAGGCTTTTCACTCCAAAATCCAACCGCATCTACGAAATCCTCTGAGTATCGCCGGAAACCCCACCGGCAGACACGGCATAATTTTCTTGACATAGCTGACATAATTTCCTTTACATCTCCTCGGTCCACTTCGTACCCTCATCTTTCGACTCCCATCCCTCAATCAACCTGACCAGAGCCATGAGATCCTCCGTCCGAAACAACGCCCGCCCCGCCGAGACCACCACAAAAGGATCCGGCGGAACCACATCCGTCCAGCACGACGGAATCGAAACTAACTTGCCGTCCTCGTTGTGGAAATACACCCGCTCTTCACCCCAGTTCCGACGAAACGCCACCAAGGGAAGCTCCTGCCCTCGAAGGGGATGGAAAGGATGGATGATCCGGAAAGTTCCTGCCCCACCGTTCCATTGAGTAGTAGTTCGCGACCTATGCCAAAGCCGGTGGCTAAAGCTGGCGCCGGCTGAAGCCCGGCGGGGACAGCGCCTGTGAAATACTATGCGCACGGGGAGGCACCGAAGCCCCACGGGCTGAAGCGCGTGTCTGGGTGAGCATCCTGGCTCAACCACTCAAACGTAGCCGCACCCCAACATTTTGCCTGTCGAGACGCGGAGGGGGCTTATGAAAAAGAACCTGCTGCCCGGGATGGGTGTGGCCGTATTTCAGTGGCAAAATCGCAGTGTATTTTTGTCG